>NZ_DAIOFX010000068.1:0-8374 GCF_036745535.1 Dissulfurispira sp. | reverse complement strand
TTCTATACTACCTGAATCGGAGGTCTTTCTAAAATCTATTTTGGACAGATGTGGAGAAATGTCTTTAGTTCATCCATGCTCCAGCCGCGCTCCATAAGCTGGAGCATGGAGTTGAATATCTGATGCGATATTGCGTCGGAAACTTCATCTGCATTTTTTATAAAGGCATTACGGCAAATGGATGACACAACAAGATATGTTGCGTTAAAACTAATATACGATGCTATCAAGACGGCGATGCATACAAAGGACTTTAATCGGTACTGTTTCTGCGTTATTCTTTTAAAAATAGACACGCCTCAAACTCCCCTGCAAATATATTAACCTTAAATCGAGAAATTTCTGCTTACAAATGTCGTACAATACCTCCATTCGCCTCTGAAAACTCATACTCGAACTTCTGCGGCTTTCTTCCGAAGCAGATGCCAAGGCTTTCAAAAAGGGCAACTTCCTTAATATCCACTTCCCTCCTCTTTATTGCCTCTGATGTGGGCATATAGTGGATCCTGTTGTCATCCACATTAACCACCGTATTTGCAATCTTTCCCTCCAATAACAATACTACTGCTGCTGCTCCGGCCTTATAGCCGAAATTCACATCATATGCGGATGAGCCGCCGCAGCGCACCAGATGCCCCGGTATTACCTCCCTTACTTCCGGAATCTCGTAAACACCAGGTGCATACATTCCTGTCTTTTTCATAAATTCTACGACCTCCGGGTCATTCTTAAGCCTTTTCTCCAACTGCTGCCTGACATATTTACCTGCTCCTGCAAGCTTTTTGTGTCCGAATGCATCAACGCCTGCCGATTCATCGTAAAGCATCTCTCCGCTTGCGTTTTTAAGCCCTTCGGCAACAACAATGATATATGTGCCTGCCTTCACATCGCTCCTCATCACCCTTCCAAAATATGTAGTCTTCATATGCTCATAGACAACATCAAAGTCAACAGGTATCTCCGGTATCAATATGCAGTCGGCCTCTGCACCTACGCCGCCCCTGAACGCCGTATGCCCAACATATCTCCCGAAAACCTCGATAACAAGCACACGATTGTGGCTCAACCCCGTTGTTTTCAAGTCCCTCGTAAAGGTGGCTATCCTGTTCACTGCAGAATCACCTCCAACACTGTAAGGCTGAAGGTCTAAGTCCATGGTCTTGGGCACATGTATGCAGGGGACTCCGTGGGATGCAAGGTCGACCACAACGCTTCCTGTGTCGTCGCCTCCGCTTATTATGAGTGCATCTATTCCGAACTTCTTGAGACCCTCCTTTATCCTTTCGTAAGTATTTGGGTCCTTTATCTTGCTCAGTTTTACGCGGGAGTGCCCTGCCTCGGAGCCTGCAAGGGAAGCCTCTATTTTGCTTACGCGCTCTGCATCAAGGGAGACAACCTTATCAAGGTCAATAAGGTTATAAAGACCTGCATAGCCATTGGGGATTACAACCGACTCGATTCCCAATGAATAGGCATACCGTGCAACCCCTTTAATGACTGCATTAAGACCTCCGCAGTCGCCACCGCTTGTAATAACACCGATTCTTTTGATGGATGACATACAAACCTCCTTTTTACTTGTGATATTCCTGTATCGATTTTATGCTTAATTCCCTTTTCAAAAGCATCTCTATTGCCCTCAGCACAGCCTTTGCACCGGATATTGTGGTTGTGTAAGGGATATTATGCTGAAGTGCGCTTCTCCTGATAGACAACGAATCCTTCTGCGCCTGTGCACCGGTAACCGTGTTTATTATAAAGTTTACTTCCTTGTTTTTTATCATGTCAACAACATGGGGTCTTCCCTCCATGACCTTATTAATTAAGTCGACATTAATACCGCTATCCTCAAGGTACTGTTTCGTCCCTCTCGTTGCAATAAGCTGAAAGCCCATCTCGGATAAACTTTTTGCTATCTCAACGGCATGAGGCTTGTCTTTGTCCTTTACGCTGATGAATATCTTTCCATATGTGGGTATTTTATTGTTGCTTGCAGCCTGGGCCTTTGCGTATGCAAGCCCGAAGTCTTTGTCTATGCCCATAACCTCGCCTGTGGACTTCATTTCGGGTCCGAGGATGACATCGACTCCCGGGAATCTGTCAAACGGGAAAACCGCCTCTTTGACAGCCACATGTTTTACCTCTCTTTCTTTAACAATGCCCAGTTCCTTCAATGTCTTTCCGAGCATAACCTTTGCAGCCAGCTTTGCAAGAGGAATGCCCGTAGCCTTGCTTACATAAGGAATTGTCCTCGATGCCCTCGGATTGACCTCAAGGATAAATATATCACTGTCCTTTACTGCAAACTGTACATTCATCAGGCCCACGACATTAAGCTCCTTTGCCAGAGCCTTTGCCTGTCTCTTTATCTCATCCACAATATTTGAAGGCAGGGAATATGGAGGAATGGAACATGCAGAATCCCCTGAATGTATCCCTGCTTCTTCTATGTGCTCCATAACACCGCCGATAACAACATCCACACCGTCCGATATGGCATCCACATCCACCTCTATTGCATCTTCGAGGTATTTATCGATAAGAATGGGATGCTCCGGCGATGCCTTAACCGCCCTTTTCATATAATCTGTCAGGGACGTCTCATTATAGACTATCTCCATTGCCCTTCCGCCGAGGACATAAGACGGCCTTACCATTACAGGGTATCCTATCCTGTCTGCAACAGCCACAGCCTCTTCGCAGGACATTGCCGTTCCGCTTTCAGGCTGCTTTAAATTCAATTTATGCAGCAGTTCTTTGAATCTCTTCCTGTCCTCTGCCCTGTCGATGGAGTCAGGGGATGTGCCGAGGATATTCACCCCTTCCCTTTCAAGAGGCACAGCGAGTTTCAGCGGTGTCTGGCCTCCGAACTGGACTATTACACCCTCTGGCTTTTCCTTTTCGATAATGTTTAAGACATCTTCTATTGTCAAAGGCTCGAAATAAAGCCTGTCTGCAGTGTCGTAATCTGTGCTGACTGTCTCTGGATTGCAATTTACCATTATAGTCTCATATTCAAGCTCCTTCAGAGCAAAGACCGCATGAACACAGCAATAATCGAATTCTATTCCCTGTCCGATCCTGTTCGGGCCCGAGCCGAGGATGATCACCTTCTTTTTGTCTGTTGGATTTGCCTCGCATTCTATTTTAGGGCTGAGGGCTGAAGGCTGAAGGCTAAAGTACGGTTTTTCGTACGTCGAATAAAGATACGGGGTATATGCCTCAAACTCTGCAGCACAGGTATCAACCAGCTTATATACAGGCTTTATCCCAAGCTCAATCCTTAATCGTCTAATGTCAGCTTCTGTTTTGCCTGTCAATTCTGCAATCCTCTTGTCAGAGAAACCGTATTCCTTCGCCTTTTTAAGCATTTCTGCTGACTGCTGATTGCTGATTGCTGACTCCTTTATTCTATTTTCCATCTCCACAATCTGCTTCATATTATTCAAGAACCACGGGTCTATCCATGTGAGCTCATAAATCTCATCCACACCCATCCCCTGTCTCAATGCCTGTGCTATATACCATATCCTTTCGGCATTTGGCGTCTTTAACCTGGCTTTTATTTCATCGATATCGGTCTCTATATTTTCAAAACCTGCAGAGCCTATCTCTAAGCTCCTCAATGCCTTTTGCAGGGATTCCTTGAATGTCCTGCCTATGGACATCACCTCACCCACAGACTTCATCTGGGTTGTTAGTGTCGCATCTGCTTCAGGGAATTTTTCAAAGGTAAACCTCGGAATTTTTGTTACCACATAATCTATTGTGGGCTCAAAGGATGCAGGCGTCTTCCTTGTTATATCGTTTCTTATCTCATCGAGTGTATAGCCCACAGCAAGCTTTGCAGCAATCTTTGCTATAGGGAAGCCGGTTGCCTTGCTTGCCAGTGCAGAACTCCTCGATACCCTCGGATTCATTTCAATAACTATCATCCTGCCTGTTTTTGGATGCAGGGCAAACTGTATATTTGAACCTCCGGTGTCAACGCCTATCTCTCTAATAACATCAATAGCAGCATCACGCATCCTCTGGTATTCCTTATCGGTCAGGGTCTGAACTGGTGCTACGGTGATGGAATCTCCTGTATGGACTCCCATTGCATCGAAGTTCTCTATGGAGCATATGATGACCACATTGTCCTTCCTGTCCCTCATAACCTCCAGTTCGTATTCCTTCCAGCCGAGGGCAGACTCTTCAACCAGCACCTGATGGACAGGGCTCAGCTTTAATCCCTTTTCGAGGAGTTCCCTGTATTCCTCGATATTGTATGCAATCCCTCCCCCTGTGCCTCCGAGAGTAAAGGCAGGCCTGAGGATTGCCGGGAAGCCTATATGCTTGATAATATCGAGTCCGTCCTTTATGCTTGTAATAGCAGCACTCTTTGGGACATCTAGGCCTATCTTTCTCATGGCCTCTTTAAACAGTTCTCTGTCCTCTGCCTTTTTTATGGCAGGCAATTTTGCGCCTATTAATTCAACTCCGTACCTGTCGAGGAATCCGGATTCCGATAATTCAACCGCAAGGTTCAATGCAGTCTGCCCGCCCATTGTGGGAAGTATGGCATCGGGTCTTTCTTTTTTAATAACTAATTCCAGAATCTCCGATGACAATGGCTCGATATAGGTTGCATCGGCTATCTCCGGGTCGGTCATGATAGTCGCCGGGTTTGAGTTCACAAGCACTATTTTGTATCCTTCCTCCCGGAGGGCCTTGCATGCCTGCGTCCCTGAGTAATCGAATTCGCATGCCTGGCCGATTACAATAGGCCCTGAGCCGATTAATAGTATTTTCTTAATATCCGTTCTCTTTGGCATTTTTACCCCTTTATAAAATTTTTAAATCTTGTTGCAATCCAAGTTGAGCGATTCTAATTTTGAAGTATAGGTCAGGTGCGGCGAAAAGAACTTTAAACCCCGCACTTGTAAATACGTTTATCTTGTATCCGTCATCTACAACATTGGGCACTTCATGGGTGATGCGTTTATAATCTTTCATATACACTTGAACTAACACTTTTTAAAGTCTTTGAGCTGTACCTGACCTATAAAGCCGCTCAATTTAGCTCTAACATCTTCAGCCATTGAAGGCTCTTCGGATGAAAAAATAGTAATCCTCTTTCCGTTCTTAAACTCCATCTCAACTGTATAAAACTCTGCGGTCTTTCCAAAACCGGGTATTACCGTACCATGCTGAAGGGCAACCTGTTCCACAAGCCTTATCCCATCAGGGTTTTCCGGCGTCACCGATAGATAGTCCTGTCTGATGCTGTCAAGTTCTGACAGGGGAGATATGATTCTCCTTCTTCCTAAAATCCTCCTTAGTGTAATATCGATATTTCCATTCTTCTTATCGATAGCAACGCAGAGGACAGGCTCAAGAAAAATACAAGTCCTGAAGACAATGAAAGATATAACGAACAGTAATAACGCCGCAATAAAGTGGACGGCAGTTGTTTTAAATCTTGCGGTAAAAAAAAATCCCAGCAGCATCACCAGTGCGCCTGCTGCAAGGCTCGATGAAAGCTCACGGTTATAAATGCCGCTGTGAAGCACGCTCCCCTTTTCAGCCCTGAAAGAGCTTGTTCTGAATATGAGCATATTATCTTTTATGTCCATCTGATATTTATCTGTCATTTAAAATACACAATCCTGCTTCCGCCGAGGTGCAGTGGTATCTCCGCTTTCTGGCTCCATAAGCCTTTCTTCATGTATTTGTCGTCAGCATAAGCTGAAATTACCTTCCCAAAGAAAGCATAACATTCGCCTGCATCAACAGCCTTCCATAATTTGCACTCTATATGCCCGATGCATTCGTCAATTACAGGAGATTTTACAGATTTGGCCTTGCTGTATTTGAGTCCTGCCTTTTTGAATTTATCCGTATCCCTGCCGGATGTCTTTCCGCAAATCCATAATGCCTTTAAAAGCTTCTTCGTGGGGATATTTATCACGAACTCCTTTGTCTGCCTAATCAACTCTACAGTATAACTCTCCTTTGAAACACAGACCACAACAATGGGAGGCTCCTCGCTTACAGGCGTAGCCCATGCACACGCCATGACATTGGGTTTGCCGTCCTTTGCAATGCTTGTGAGAAAAAACGCCATCTTCGGATGCATAAGATGGTAGATGTCCGATTTCATTTCCTTCAACATTTTCCCTCCATCATCTCCCTGAACCTTCTGAACAAATGCGTGGAATCATTGGGCCCCGGGCCTGCCTCGGGATGGTGCTGCACAGAGAATACGGGAAGTTCCACATGCTTCATGCCCTCCTCCGAGCCGTCGAATAGATTCCTGTGCGTCAATTTCACCTGTCCTTTAAGGCTGTTAATATCCACGCAGTAATTGTGGTTCTGGGATGTAATCTCAACCCTGCCTGTCTTTAAGTCCTTCACAGGGTGATTTCCTCCATGATGACCGAATTTAAGCTTGTATGTCCTTCCACCGAGGGCGAGGCCGAGTATCTGGTGTCCGAGGCATATCCCGAAGATGGGCCTTTTGCCTATAAGTTTTTTTGTATTTTCGATGCCATATGTTACTGTCTCAGGGTCTCCCGGGCCGTTGCTTAGAAGGATTCCATCAGGATTCATCTCTAAAACCGCTTCAGCAGGCATTTGGGCAGGCACGACATTGACATTGAAGCCTGCCTCCACGAGATTTCTCAGGATATTGAACTTCACTCCGAAGTCATAAACCACGACATTAAGAACCGCCTCTCCCCTTTCGACCTTGCACCATTTCCAGCACCCCTCATTCCATGAGTATGCCTCCCTCGTCGTCACGTCCTTTACGAGATCGAACGCCGATATTCCGGGATGCTTCTTCACTTTTTCAAGGAGGCTTTCAGGATTTAAATCAACACTCGATATTATGCCCATCTGCGCGCCGTTATTTCTCAGATGCCTTGTCAATGCCCTTGTATCAATGTCCTCTATGCCTACTATATTATTTTCTCTGAGGTATTGTCCGAGGGGCATCTGCAAGCGCCAGTTGCTCGGAAAATCGAGATATTCCCTGACAACAAAACCCTCAACCTTCGGGCCGCCCGATGATTCTATATCTTCCGCATTAACGCCGTAGTTGCCCATCTGTGTGTATGTCATGGTGACAATCTGGCCTTTATATGATGGATCTGTAAGTATCTCCTGATATCCTGTCATCGATGTATTAAAAACAACCTCGCCGATGGCCTCTCCTTCAGAGCCAAAGCTATTTCCCTCAAAAACAGTCCCGTCAGCCAGTACAAGCAATGCCTTATTCATCTATCCTCCTGCCAGGTATTCAAAGTCATTTTGCAGTACGATAAACCACAACTCCGTTTTCAACAACCTCTCTTGCAAATCCTCGTTTGTCTAAAATCTGTTCAGGCGTAAACCCTATCGGTTCAATCGGCTCTCCGAAGTTATGATGTGCTTTACTTAAAATAATCTGCCGTTCAAAAATATCCATGTTCCTAAACGATGATGATACAACCGCTATATCAATGTCGCTGTACTCCTTTGGCTTCCCTTTTGCATACGAGCCGTATAAAAAAACGGTGGATATATCAAGCCCGTATCTTTTAAGTTCTGCTATATATCGTTCAACTATTTTTTTAATCTCGGATCTTTTTTTAGCCATCTCAAAAGCTCCTTTGTCTTCTTAAGATACTCGGCAGACCTGTCTTTCTTGAATGCCTTCACAAGAGCATTGATATCTTCGGGATACCTAGTTACAACACCTAAATCATTCAAAGATTCTATTGTCTGCAAAAGATTTTCAGGGATTTCAAGCTTTACGGCATTCGACAGATAAATCAAATTGTGCGTTTTTGGCGGAACTTTTTCATAAGTAGCTTCATATAACGCCTTGAGAAGCTTTTCAACCGCAAGATGGCACATAAAGAGGACATAAACATACCTGCCTGTAGCAAACATATGCTCAGCGGTCTTAATATCGTAGTTTGAAGATTTAATCCAGTTTGCTATGGAATCATTTCCCTTTGACACTTTCTCTGCCCTCTTGATCTAAATATTCTACTAAAAGCACTTTACCTTTAGGTATTCTAACAATCCAGTTGCGAGTTATTTTCCTATCAGAAGTGGATTCTTTAATATCTGGAGTTTTTCTGACTTTATTGGGCATCGTACAATATACTCTTTTCCTATACTGCTCAATACCTTAAAATAAAATGTCTTCCCCATAGGCAAAAAATCTGCTTCACACTTTTCTTTATATTTTTCCATGAAGTTGACATCTTTTATAAACTTCTCATCTAAAGTAAAATTTGCGTCGATGTATCCGGATTTCAACAGGCTATATGGAGCAATAAGAAAAAGATTGTTTTTTTTAATCCTTGCTATCGTGTCTCAGATAATTTTGCTTTACCAT
>NZ_DAIOFX010000067.1:5691-8414 GCF_036745535.1 Dissulfurispira sp. | reverse complement strand
AGGAGGATGCCGGGGCCTTTATAAAGGACAACGGAGGGAAGATCGCCGCGTTCGACGAGGCGATAAAGGCTGCTTATGAGGATATGTATGAGGACACGAAGATGATAAGGGAAAAAAGAAAGATGAAAATGCAGGGGCATAAACATTAAAATACAGTTAAGAGAGAGGAGCTAAGAGTTGAAAGTTAAAAAAAATAATTTTCACAATTATTATATTGTTTTTTGTTAGTTTTCATCCCTCACTTCTTACCTGTCACTCGTACGCTGGAGAGAAAAAACCAGTAAAGCCTTCCGCTAAGGACAAATGCCCGGTCTGCGGGATGTTTGTAGCGAAATATCCGGATTGGGTATCTCAGATAATATTCAAGGACGGAACTACCGCTTTTTTTTGACGGCGTTAAAGATATGATGAAATATTATTTTAACGTCAAAAAGTATAATCCCTCTAAGGGCGTATCCGACATCGACTCCATATACGTAACCGACTATTACGGCCTGAAGATCATTGACGCTAAAAAGGCGTTTTATGTGATCGGGAGCGATGTCTACGGTCCTATGGGCAGGGAACTGGTTCCTTTTGAAAGAGAAGCAGGCGCTAAGGGATTTATGAAGGATCATAAAGGACAGAGGGTGATGACCTTTCAGGAAATAACCGTTGAAACGCTGAAACTTCTTGAATGATGAGAAAGTCGTTTCTGTTTTTTATCCAGATGTTAACGGGAATCCTGATCTTATGTCTTATCTTTATATATTCATCATCGAGAGTGAAAAATGAGGCGAATATTCTTCAGAGAAAGGCCGAAATGGCGCGGGTATTGGGACTTACGGATTTATGCCTTTTTACGGAGGCAAGATACACAAGACATCCTTCGATGGCCGATTTGAATACTCCGTTTCAGGATTATCCCCTTTCTCTGGAGCATTTCCCGTCCGGCTCGTTAATAAATCCTCCAGAGCATATCCGGAGGCGATGAGGGTAATTTGAACTCTTTTAAAAGGCATATGAATATCCTCGATTTCACCCTCTCGTCGCTGCTCAGGAGAAAGGGAAGGAATACGGCCCTGATCGTTGTCTATACGTTTGTTGTTTTCATTTTAGCGTCGGTCATGTTTTTTACTCACGCGATAAAAAAAGAGGCCGCGGTTGTCCTTAACAGCGCTCCGGAAATAGTCGTCCAGAGAATAATCGCGGGAAGGCATGACCTTATGCCTTCGGAATATATGGCGAAAACAAAGGACATCCGCGGAGTGCGTTCCGTAAAAGGACGATTATGGGGATATTATTTCGACCCTATAGCAGGCGCGAATTACACCCTTATGGTTGCAGATCCTGCGAATCCGTTTGCGGGTATAGACTTATCAAAAGTTGCGGATGGAAACATCATAATCGGCAGCGGCATATCGAGAGTGCGCTTAGCGTATGAAGGAGATGTCATGCCTTTCAGGGCGCATAACGGCAATCCGGTTTATCTTAATATAGCGGGTATCCTGCCTTCGGAATCCGAACTTATCTCAGCGGATATTATTCTGATCTCTGAAAAAGATTTCAGGGCGCTTTTCGGCATATCTCAAGGCCGCTTTACGGATTTGACCCTCAATGTTATAAATCCGAGAGAGGTGCAGACCGTTGCCAGAAAGATTACGGAAATACTGCCCGACACAAGCCCATAGTCAGGGATGAGATTTTAAGGACTTATGAGTCGGTCTTGAATTGGCGGAGCGGGATTGCGATGCTGATATTCTGGGGCGCGGTGGCAGCATTCATAATATTCGCGTGGGACAGGGCGACAGGTCTTAGCGCAAAGGAGAGGAAGGAGATAGGAATATTAAAGGCCATAGGATGGGAGACGTCGGACGTGATATTGATGAAGTTCTGGGAAGGCGCAGTAGTGTCTCTGTCGGCTTTTTTTGCCGGAATAATTCTATCTTATATCCATGTCTTTTTCACCTCGTCTTCTCTTTTTAAGCCGGTGCTTATGGGGGTGGTCTGTGCTTTATCCGGAATTCAGGCTAACGCCTTTTATTGACGCCTATCAGATTGCGACCCTGTTTTTCCTCGTTGTCCTGCCTTATACGGTAGCGACAATCGTGCCTTCGTGGAGGGCGGCTACTGTCGATCCCGATTCGGTGATGAAATGATACGTCTTGATAACATAAAAAAGGTATTCAATGCGGGCAGGCCGAATGAATTTATTGCTTTAAACGGGATAAGCCTCGATATAGAGTTAAATAAGGTTACGGTATTAAAAGGACCGAGCGGCTCCGGCAAGACCACGCTGCTCGGTATTGTCGGATGCATGTCGAGGCCTACCGCAGGCAGGATGCGGCTTATAGACAGGGAAGTGACGAGCCTTCCGGAAAGGTTTCTTACGGAAATAAGGCGCAGGACATTCGGTTTTGTCTTTCAGCAGTTCAACCTCCTAAGGGGCATTACCGTTTTAGAAAACGTAATGCTTCCGGCATACCCGTGCGGAGAGGATTTAAAGGACATTAAGAAAGGGCAGCGGATATCATAAGTCTTTTTAACCTGTCGGGCAAGGAGTCTTCAAAAACGGAATGGCTGTCAGGGGGGGGAGGCTCAGAGGGTTGCCATTTCGAGGGCGTTGATCAATAACCCTTCGATAATCATTGCTGACGAACCGACCGCTCACCTCGACACAAAACTTTCATATGAGTTCATGGGTTTTATGAAGAGACTGAAGGACGAAGGAAAGACTATTATAA
>NZ_DAIOFX010000067.1:4128-5591 GCF_036745535.1 Dissulfurispira sp. | reverse complement strand
GCGAAGTCCAGTTAAGCCTTGAGAGAAGGACATATCTGATCTCCACGATATTGAGCTATGCCTTCGGATTTCAATTGCTTTCTCTCTTTTTATTCATTTATACCTCGGATAATCTTCATGGTTTGTTTGTCGGAGCGATGTGCGCGGCTGGCACTCTTAATGTCAACGGCTACGGTTATCCGGCGCTGATATTAAAGATCGTGGTTTTTTTGCTCTCCGGATTATGGCTGCTCCTGAATTACGCGGACAACAGGGCGTACGATTATCCGCTCGTTAAAAATAAATATCTTTTCCTTTTATTTATCGCGCCGTTTTTTTAATCGAGACGATTGTGCTTTCGATGTATCTCTTAAGCCTCAGGGCGGATGTGATCACGTCATGCTGCGGAGCGCTTTTCAGTTCGGGGAAAGAGGGGTTTATGTCGGAAGTCGCCTCTCTGCCTTCAGTGCCGGCGAAATTCGTCTTTTTTGCGTCGATTACCCTGACGATATTATCCGGAGTTTATTTTTATATGAAAGGCAGGGGCGCATATCTGTTTTCATCGCTTTCCGCGATAAGCTTTGTAACTTCGATAGCTGCTATAATCTCTTTTATATCCCTTTATTTTTACGAACTGCCTGCGCATCATTGCCCCTTCGACATATTACAAAAGGAATATAATTATATCGGTTATCCGATGTATATCGCTCTTTTTACGGCAGCGGTCTGCGGCATGGGAGCGGGGATTTTGAATCCTTTCAGAAAAAAGGAGAGCCTTAGAAATGTTATCCCGTTATTTCAAAAGAGGCTTGTCGCGGCATCTTTGATGGGGTATATAGTATTTTTAGGGATTTCGGTATATCCGATGATATTTTCGGACTTTAAACTTTACGGTTATTAATTCCCAATAAGGCCGAGAACGCTTTCCCCTGCTTTAACCCTATCGCCTGATTTTACTTTTATTTCTGTATTCTTCGGCAGATAAATATCGAGCCTCGAACTGAATTTAATAATTCCATACCTATCGCCTTTTTTAAGCGCGTCTCCGGGCTTTACCCTGCATACAGCCCTCCGTGCAACAAATCCAGCAACCTGACGGACAAGCACCTTGCCGTGCTTTGTATTAAGCAGCATGGCGATGTTTTCATTCTGCAAAGATGCTTCGTGTTTAAAGGCGGACAGAAATTTTCCAGATGTATGAACTACTGATTCCACGACCCCATCGCATGGCGCCCTGTTTACATGGACATTCAGAGGGGACATAAAGATGCTGACTTCGATGGCATCGTTTTTTAGATGCTGATCTTCCCGAACATTTTTTATCAGTATGACCTTACCATCGGCAGGTGACACGAAGATATTATCTCCTTCAGGTGCAATCCTTTCGGGGTCTCTGAAGAAATACAGCATAAAGAGCGTAAGAATGAACGGTAAAAGGGCTACCCATATCCCGCCTGTTATGAAGAATGAGATAATGGTTAATA
>NZ_DAIOFX010000067.1:0-4028 GCF_036745535.1 Dissulfurispira sp. | reverse complement strand
CTTTCTTGAGCCACGGCATCATTGCCCTCAGCTTTGCTCCAACCTTTTCGATTAGATGCTCCTCACCTTTTCTTGTCAATGCGTTAAATACAGGCTTGTTTGCCCTGCACTCAAGTATCCACTCCCTTGCAAAGACACCGTCCTGTATTTCTTTTAAAATCTTTTTCATCTCCTTTTTGGTTTCGTCAGTGATTATTCTCGGCCCTCTCGTGAGGTCTCCGTACTGTGCTGTGTTGCTGATGGAATATCTCATAGTGGAGATTCCGCCTTCATAGATAAGGTCAACAATAAGCTTTACTTCATGGAGGCATTCAAAATATGCCATCTCTGGTGCATAACCTGCCTCAACAAGTGTCTCAAAACCGGCCTGAATAAGCGATGTAATGCCTCCGCACAGAACTGCCTGCTCTCCAAAAAGGTCTGTCTCGGTCTCTTCTTTAAATGTTGTCTCTATGATCCCTGCCCTTCCTCCGCCGATGGCCGATGCATAGGCAAGGGCAATATCCTTTGTGTTTTTTGATGGATCCTGATGTATCGCTATAAGGCAAGGAACTCCGCTCCCCTTTGTGTACTCGGACCTTACGAGATGTCCCGGCCCTTTTGGAGCAGCCATAAATACATTGGCATCTGCAGGAGGCACGATCTGTCCGAAGTGGATATTGAATCCGTGGGCAAATGCTAAGTAAGCGCCTTTTTTCATATTCGGTGCAATCTCGCAGTCATATACGTAGGACTGAAATTCGTCAGGAAGGAGAATCATTATTACATCTGCAATTTTAGCAGCATCCGAAGGTGTCATTACATTAAATCCTGCAGCAACTGCCTTGTCCCAGCTTGCACCCTTCCTTAATCCGATGATTACATCCATACCGCTTTCCCTGAGGTTGTTTGCGTGTGCATGCCCCTGACTGCCGTATCCCATTATTACAATCTTCTTCTTTTTTAAGATGTCCAGATTTGCATCCTTGTCATAATAAATTTTTATCATTTCTACCTCCTCCATTATTTAGTTATTTGTGTAAGTGTTTAGTGTCAGTCTGATAAAAATTTAAGAATTATTACTTCTTATCACTAACACTGACACTGTTCACTGACACTGTATATATTACACATTTTAGAAAATAATTTCTCACCGAATTTAAAAAATTTCCTGCTCGTATTATTTATTGCCTGCCTACCCATTCGGGTAGGTGATTTTTTATGTCACTTTTCTTTTCAATGAATGAACAATGTTACTTTCTTCTTGGCCGAATATTAAAATAATAAGCTGCATATTTCTTGTATTTATAATTCTTTTATTATCTGTTTTTCCTGCAATATGCGAGAATAAAAATTCAAAACTCCAAAAAGACATGGTAGAAATGGCGCTGGCTGACAGTGTATTTCTTGCTTTAAGAAAAAACAGAACAATCAAAAGCGACTATCTTGATCGTGCATCTCAAAAGTTTGATCTTGAAGTTGCAGAAGCCAAATTCAGACCTGTTTTGAATATTGACCTTTCAACCCAATATACTTCTACTAGAGATATTGGCAGCAAGTCAGCATCTGTAAGCGGGAGTGCATCAGCTAAGGTAACACAGAATGTTCCCACAGGCGGGCAGTTTGTTTTCACATGGGCAAATACAGAAGAACGCTCAATTCAGCCATCCCGTGAGAATTCTTATACAACTTCGTTTGGAATAACTTTCACTCAGCCCTTTTTGAAGGGCGGTGGATTTGAGACTGCAACAGCCTCTGTGGACATAGCAAGATTAACCGAATAAATAAATATCCTATCTCTAAAATCAACAGTAATTGATACGGTCACATCAACTATTTTCGAATATCGGAGATTCATGCAGGCAAAGAGGCAGCTTGAGATAAGCAAACATGCCCTTGAAAGGGCTAAAGAACTTCTCGAAATTAATAAGGCATTAATAGCAACCGGCAGAATGCCGAAAATGGAGATTATACAGGCAGAAGCTGAAGTTGCAAACAGGGAGTTTGCTGTATTGACTGCAGAGAAGAACTTTGAGGCAGCACGACTATCCCTTATCAAGGTTCTTGACATCGATAAAAACACGCCGATAATACCGGTTGAGGAAACAGACATAAAACTTTTTCGACCGGACATTACACTCTGTGAGACATTAGCTCTAAAAAATAGGGCGGATTATTTGCAGACCAATCTGCAATTGCAGATTGCAGAACGGAATTTACTCGTAGCAAAAAAACAATTGTCTCTGGAACCTGTCTCTGGATACATCCTATAACATAAGCGGCACAGATAGCAGTGCTGGCAATGCATGGGATTTGAAAAAGAAGGACTGGAATATAGGCTTAAAACTTAATATTCCCATAGGGGATTTAACCATACAGCAGAACTACATAAACGCAAAAATAAATATGGAAAAGACAAAGGTGCGGCAGGAGGAAGTGCGTGAAACCGTAGAGGTAGAAGTAATGGATGCAGTCAGTGAAGTTAAAAAGGCGCTTAAACAGGTTGAGCTTGCCCGTAAAATGCGTGAGTTGGCTGAAAAGAAGCTGGAAATAGAAATGGAAAAATTAAAGGCGGGAAGGTCAACTAACTTTCAGATTATCACTTTTCAGAACGATATGGTCATAGCACAAAACAACGAGATCGATGCTACTATAGCATACAATAATGCATTGACTGTCCTCGACAAAACAATAGGGACTACTTTGGAAACATGGAAGATAGAAATAAAGGAGAATCAAAGTGAATAAAAAAACGAGGCTCATAAAAATCTCAATGACAATATTTATCGTTACTGCAATTACAGTTACAGGAATTTATGGTTTGAGTAAAAGCGGAAAACAAAGGCAAGGTAATATGGCCTCATCTTCACAGATAATCACTGTAACGCCGCAGCCTGTATCTTCGACCATTTCGCTACAGGGCATTCTGGAGCCTGCCCGGATGGTAAGCATTATTAGCCCTTTAAACAGCAGGGTTGCGGAAAAATATTTTAATTACGGAGAGCATGTAAAAAAAGGACAACTGTTATTAAAACTTGATACATCTGAGACAGAGATTAAACTTCGGGAGGCAAAAGTAGCTTATGCAAAGGCTGCAGAGCGTTTGAAAGAGCTTGAGGAATGGGGAAATCGGCATGAAGTGCCACGAGTCCGCCGTTCTCTCACAAAGGCTAAGCTCGCCCTTGATGCGCAGAAAAAAAGATTGGAAGATACGGAGATGCTTTTTAAAAAGGGAATTGTTGCTGCTACCGAATATGAATCGACATTAGAACAATACAAAAATTTGCAGTTAGACTATCAATCAGCCCAGGAAGAACTGAATGCCGTGCTTGCAAAAGGGAGCGAAGAAAACATAAAAATTGCAAGGCTCGAAGCGGAAAGTGCCAGATTAAGGTTGGGAGAACTTGAAGACACCCTGAAGAAAGCTTTAGTTCATGCCCCTGTATCGGGCATTGTTTTATTGCCTCACGTGAATAGAGATGAGCAGGATGAAAAGAAGAAGATACTCGAAGCAGGAAGTATTGTGACCCGTGAAGAAACATTGCTAACCATAGGAGACTCAAACAGCTTATCTGTAAGAACACAGGTAGACGAGGTGGATAAACCAAAGGTTATGCAAGGTCAAACGGTAAGAATTACAGGAGATGCATTCCCAAATGTTGTACTTACCGGTAAAATTTACTATATTTCGTCTCAAGCAAGGGTTATAAATAAAACGCCGTATTTTGATGTTGTTGTAATGATTGATAAAATCCCCCTTGAATTTGAAAAAAGCATAGATATAGGCATGTCGGCAAATATCGATGTGATAATTTATGAAAAAACGGATGCCCTTATGGTTCCCGTTTCTTCGATAAAAATAAAAGGTCATGAACGATGGGTAATCATGCTTGACAAAGAGAGCAACCAATTCAAAAAAGTAAAGGTAGAAACAGGCATAACCACTACAGATTCGGTAGAAATTACAGGCGGATTAAAAGCTGGAGATAAAATAGGCACTTGGTATAGACATACTTACCAGTCTGAATTGACTTAAGGAACATAGTAAT
>NZ_DAIOFX010000066.1:3453-8705 GCF_036745535.1 Dissulfurispira sp. | reverse complement strand
ATCTGCATTAAAAGAAAATAAAAATAACAATGAAAGAAAACAAACTAAAGAGAGACCCATTGCTCCATTTCTCATCGCGCCTACCTCCCCCAGATAGGATTCAGAAACGGTTACCTGTTTAAGTATATGGCTCTAATTACACTGCCCCCAGTTCTTTCTTAAGCCAATCTTCCACTTTTTTGTTAATCGGATACATGCCGAAGTATGCCTTGTTTTTATTTTCTTCCACGGCTTCGAGCAACAAATCCTGCGGGATTTCGTCTATCTGTGCCAGTGTCTCTGCATAGTCGGCAGCAGTATGTCGCATCAGGAAAAGAATTGGTTTTTTATCCATCGTATCTATATAAAAAACATAACCCTTTATTGTCTCCCTTGTTTTTATTCCCTCATCTGTTATCGAGTATCTCGGCTCCATTAAATCCTTTGGTTCGAGGTCCCACCTTATATGCTCTATAACAAAGGACTCCTTTTTTATATCATTTAATGATAAGACCTTACTGAACATCATAAATTAAACACCTCCGTAACTGCAACTTATGCATTGCCCATGGGACTGCCTGGATTGCTACTCCTGTATATCTCTGCTGCTGTTATGCCCACATCTTCGAGCATTTCCATATTCGCAGTATCTATTGCCTTTAATGGAACCTTCAACGCATCTGCAACCTGCCTCAGTGCCATCCCCTTTGCGTAATGCATCTCGGCAATCATCACCTTGAGTGCATCGTCCACAATATACCTCTTTAATTCTTCATCTCCGACATCAACAACGCTGCATGCCTCATTAAAGTTAAGACCGTTTTTCAGCCCTTCCCTTATCCTGGCCATAGCCTTCTCGTAAATCTTGCTCTCTTCAGGCGTGTATTCTTTATATTTAAGGTCTGACATGTGAACTCCTTTTGTTTTTTAATTCATTAAATTTAACACATCTAAAGAGATTTTATCTATTTTTTGACAGAGCTATCACCTTCTTTCTCAACTCTTCCGCAAAATACTGATATTCATCGATGCCCTCCGGCTTCTGCTGCATATCAATGTCTGATACGCCAATGGGCTCCCCGAAAAACACCTCTATTTTTGATGGCCTTATAAACTTCGCCCCTCTCGGCAGCGCCTCAAAGGTTCCCCTGATAAATGCAGGTACGACGGGTATGTCCATTTCCGCGGCAAGCACTCCTATGCCCTTTCTGAACTCCATCAAATTCCCGTTAAAAGAGCGTCCACCTTCAGGGAATATGCACAATGCTTTTTTATTTTTCAAAACATATGCTGACATCTGCAGGGCCTTGTTTAAATATATCTCCGGATCTATTGGAATGACATGGCTTATCTTTGCAAACCATGACCTGAGCCTTCCTGTAAAATACTTCTGGAAGCCGAGGAAATAAAGGCCTTTGAAGGTATTATAAGAAACAGACGATGCAATCACAAAACCGTCAAGGAAACTCGCATGGTTTGGCGCTATTACAAAAGGACCTTGCTGTGGAATATGCTCCTTCCCCTCCACCTTAAGACCGAAAAATAGTTTGAACAGAATCGTTTGTATGAAACGAATACTGTACGCTGCCGAAAGCTCTACGATACTGTAATGAAAACCTGCTTTTTCCTTGTCTTCCTTGAGTGGCTCCTTCTCGAGTATATCTTTCCACGATACAAGACCACCCTTCTTTATCCCTTCCCCGGATACCTGCTCTTTAAGCCTTGTGACTATATCCCCTACTGTCTGAACCTCTGACATAAATGTCTCTGGAAGGCTGACAGAAAAGGATGATTCGAGGGACGATACAAGCTCTATTCTTTTTAATGAATCAAATCCGAGGTCAAGTTCGAGGTTATCGGTGGACAGGATCGGGACAGCCTCAGCCATAAGCGCCATTATACAATCAGCAACCCTTCTGCCAACCTCATCTTCCATAAGGCCCCTGTCTTCACCTATTTTTTTCTCTTTACCTTCAGCCTTTAATATCTCCTTTATCATGAACCTCCTCAGCTTGCCGAGGGGTGTTCGGGGCAATGGCCCTGCATTCATGGTGTAGCCCTTAATCCTCATATATTCGGGCAGCTTCATAGAGACCCTATTTATTTCCCACTTTAGGGCCTCTGAAATATTTCCTATCAAAGACCTCTTAGCATATTCAAAGTCAGGGACTATCACTGCATGGAGCTGCCCTTCCATTTCTGTAATGCATACTTCTTTGATAAGTGGGATGGATGCATAGAAAACTTCCACATCCTCCGGATAGATGTTTTTTCCGGAACTCAAAACAATTATCTCTTTCTTGCGTCCTGTTATAAAGAGATAACCATCTCCATCCAGATACCCTGTGTCGCCTGTCAAAAGCCATCCATTTTTTATAGTATCATCGGTAGCAGCCTGATTCTTATAATAGCCCTTCATAACCATATGCCCCTTTACTATTATCTCTCCGTCATCGCTTACTTTTATTTCGACATCGGGCAATGACCTGCCTGCAGAACCCGGTTTTCTTTTTTCTGGGGGATTGAATGTAATAACAGGAGATGTTTCTGTGAGGCCGTAACCTTCGAGAACTGTAAAACCTAATGCCTCAAGGTCTTTCATTATAGACGGCTCAAGCCTCGCACCCCCGCTTGCAAAGAACTTAAGCCTGCCAAAGTTTTTGTGGATGGATTTGAATACAATCCTTCCCATGTTTAAACCAATTTTCGTTCTCATCATTTCGCACAGCTTCATCATCCATAAAACAACCCTCGAAAATAATTTTCTCTCCTTTATCTTTGAGACAATACCATTCCTTATCATTTCAAGGAGCCTTGGGACAGAAACCACAATGGTCACATCTCTGTCTTTTATGGCTGATATAATATCTGCTGCCTTTAAACCAGGCGAAAAAGTAATAGTTGCGCCTATAAAAACAGGGACAATGAATGTGCACATGAACGGGTATGTATGGTGAAGCGGAAGTATTGACAGGACATTGTCGTCATGTGTGACCACCTTTGCCTGAATGACAGCATCGGCATCAGAACAGAAATTCTTATGTGTCAGCATAACACCTTTGGGTTTTCCTGTTGTGCCTGATGTATAGATTATAGAGGCAATGTCGTCGGGAGAAACAGGTAAATGAGTGAATGGGTGAATGGGTAAATGGGTGAATGAAGCTGTATCAAGATTTATCCCCTTTATATCAGTTCCTTCTATAACCTTTAAGACATTGGCTTCTGTCTTCGAGCTATAAAAAACAATCCTCGTTTCAGAATCAATAAGCAGGTTTCTAATCTCATCACTGCCCAATTGCATATCGATTGGAACTGCAATTCCGCCGCACATCAGTATTGCCATATATGCTGCACACCATTCAGGCCTGTTTTCCGAAACTATGGCTATCCTGTCTCCTTTGTTAAGGCCATTGCTTATGAGAAGAGATGCAATGCTATTTGAGAGCAAGAAGAACTCTTCATAGGTCATCGCCT
Source organism: Dissulfurispira sp. (assembly GCF_036745535.1). NCBI lineage: Bacteria > Pseudomonadati > Nitrospirota > Thermodesulfovibrionia > Thermodesulfovibrionales > Dissulfurispiraceae > Dissulfurispira > Dissulfurispira sp. The sequence continues at coordinate 5,252 of NZ_DAIOFX010000066.1, read as the reverse complement.
TCCATGAGCCGTCGAAATAATTAAATACAATGCGGTCTTTGTATTTTTCTGCAGAGGATTGAAAGATTGAGGGGATGGTATTATCCGATTCCATTTTTGCTATGCCTTTTTCACTTTTTCTTTAAGTCTCGTCATTACTTCTTCAAACGGAATGGTTTTTACCTTGCCGGTTTTAATATCCTCTACGCGCTTTTTAAGCTTATTAAGTTCTCTCCTGATTTTATTCTGGGTAAAACCCATAAAGGTCATTTCCCATAGGCAGTGAGCCATGATTTCCTCTTTTGACATCTTTTTGAGAACTTTTGGAGATACCTCGTATCCAAGCCATTTCGACCACGGCGTATACTCAAGACCGTATGATTGCCAAACATCCTTTTCCAAGCATATTCCGCTTACAGCAAAATATGCGTTTTTGCCTCTGCCGACTCTCCTTATATCAATAACCATACCTTCTTTATTATATCCGGGCCTCATCTGTTTTAAGGTCTCAAAAACATTCTTGTATCCGTTGATATTGCGCTTCTGATCCGGATAAAGCATTAGCAAGGCAGCTTTAACATCTCTGAAAACGCAAGCCTGCACTATATCTTTGAGAAATGTTTTTGATATTTTATCTTTATGTACTGGCATAAATTACAGTTGAATATAATGACTATCCAGAAGCACGCTGCGAGGGATTATCTTGCAAACAGCAATACAAGGTTTTAATCCACGCTCCAGCATAAGGCATCTAAAGCTAAAACATTTTTTAATTCAATGCAAGTCATTTCTCGCCGTCTTTATCCTGTTCGGTCTCATTCGAGTTTCTATATACACCCGGTGTTTCCCACACACTTAGTTGTTCCACCTCATTATAGGATTCTTCTGCGGGAGCCCTATTAATGCGCCCAAATTGCTGTAAGACACAGGTTTAATGTTCATGTGCTGTATCATTTCAGCAGTCGACATCAAAGATAAATCCACTTGGCTGTTATAAAAGAACTCGAGATTCATGATCCGGCCTATCCTTTTTGGACCGAGTCCTCTGGTAAGCAATAGAGCTAATATGTCTCTTTCCTTTATCATTGATTGTCAGTATCACGCCAGGACTTCACGCATGCCAGGCCTAAAACCTTTCTTGCCCCCTTCTCTTTTAAAAGTTTTGCCACCGTCCACATCGTTGAACCCGATTGATACAGGTCATCTATTAGTATGACGCTCTTTCCCTCAATATCGCCAGTGATTTCTATCGCTCCTCGCAGGGTTGCCAGCTTTTCAGCGAGCGGCAGGTTCTGAAGCTTTGGCGTCTCTCTCACTTTCCTTATCAACGCTGTGCCGTCTCTCTTTCCGGTTCTTGCAGCCAGCTCTTTCGCCAGTTCAACAGGTAGATGAAAAGTCTTCGACGGGTTAGGAGGGATAGGCATGATTATTTCAGCTTTTCGATAAATCGGGTGGATTTCGCACAAATTAGCGAGGGGTTCCACCAGCTGCGCACGAGCATCCGCATCCTGACTTTCCTTTGCCTTATGTTCGAGGCTGCCACACTTTGTATATCCTACTTCCTTTGTTATGAAATCCTCGCAAAGATTATAATCCAAGGCAAAACAATGATCTAATTCATCTCCAAAATATGTCTCAATATTGTCGCTCTTTTTCAATAGCACATGATTTTTGAACACGTCAAGAAGCTTTATTACTTCTTGTTCCTCTTCCCTTGTTAAAGAGAGAATTGCTGTGCATGTCCCTTTCAATCCATCCTTGAAATCAAACTCAATTTCAGGAAGATATTCCTTCAACAGAGGAGCATAGGTTTCACACAT
>NZ_DAIOFX010000066.1:0-3353 GCF_036745535.1 Dissulfurispira sp. | reverse complement strand
CTTCAACAGAGGAGCATAGGTTTCACACATCCAGATTTGTAGTCGCCACTTGTTGTCGCTTACCCATTCAAATTCATATTTATACATCTGTGCCCGTGAACCCATTAGAAACCCTCTGAAATAACTTTCGAGATGTTATGTTTAAAATTATATTAGAAAAAGAGGGACACACATCCCCTTTTCTCCTCTCCAAAAACATTATATCCCCCTTCTCACTCGTCCTTTTCCCTCCAAAATCCTATCTTCCTCTTTTTCGGTTCGGGTGGGATCATCAACTGCCGGATGGCATCAAAAACTACCTTAAACTGTGCATCGTATTTCTTCTCAAGGTCATCGAACCGCTTTGCGAGGTCTTTATGAGAAGCTACCATTTCCCTTAGCTTAACAAAAGCGCGCATTATGTGAATGTTGACCTCAATTGCTCTTTCACTATTCAACACTGATGAAAGCATCGCAACCCCTTGCTCGGTAAAAACATAGGGAAGATATCTGCGTCCGCCGTGGCCTGAACTTGAGGTCGCAAATTGCGATCTCAAGTTTTCAGTCTCTTCAGACGTCAGTTGGAACATAAAGTCATCAGGGAACCGCGATATATTACGCCTTACCTGTTCATTCAGCCTTCTCGTTGGCACCCCATAAAGCTCAGCGAGATCGCTATCAAGCATAACCTTTTCGCCTCGAATCATCAATATCTTCTTCTCAATCATCTCAACTGGAATAAGTGCCTTCATTTTCCCTCCAACTTGAGATCTCAATTTGTGATCTCAAATGCGCAACCTCTTAATTATTCACCTCAACAACCTCAATGCCTTTTCGTGCAACTGTTTATTCCCTGCGGCAAGGATTGGCACGCTTCTCTTAAGCCCTATTTCCATATTCTCTATGGACTTTCCATCCGTATCAGAGAATACCCCACCAGCCTCTTTTATTAGAAGATAGCCGCCTGCAAAATCAAAGCTCCGCGACGGAGACGGGGTTAAAAATACGCTTACAGAACCATATGCAACATATGCAAGATCCAATGCCGTTGCACCAAAACACCTTGTCCTTCTTGTCTCGGAAAGCAGTCGTATCATCTTTGGGATATCATTTTTCGGACTCGGTGATTCATAGGCAATCAGATAAAAGACATCATCCTTTTGAGTATGAATCCTCTCACCATTAAAGAATGCACCCTTGCCTTTCTCAGCCCAGAATTCATCGCCTGTCAAAAGGTTTATCACATATGCAAGTGAAACGCTGCCGATGTTGTCTTTATCCGCAACAGCAATGGATGAGCAGTAAAATGGTATTCCTGTGATAGCATTTTTGCTGCCGTCTATAGGGTCTATCAATATCTTTTTGCCACCTCCTTTTATTTCCTTGAGGCCAGCCTCTTCTGAAATTATGCTTAATGGCTCATTGAGGGCCTCCAATGAGCCGATGATAATATCCTCTGCCTTTTTGTCGATAGGGAATGTCTTGTCACCTGCAGCACCTTTTCCAATGGATTCAGAGGCAAAAGGCTTTAGCCTTGTTTTGCCTATTTCGGCGAATAAGCGTTGACCGATCTGTCTCAAGTCTTCGATTTTCATAACTCATTATACCCGACAACCAAAACATTGACAACGGTTCGTTGTCCATTTATTATAAACATCATGAAAAACATTGATTTCTCGAAACTTGCAAGACCAAACATCCGCTCGCTCAAGCCTTACGAAGCAAAAGAGATACCTTGCAAAGTGAAGCTGGATGCAAATGAAAGCCCATATTGTATTGATACTGCACCTGACAAAAAAATCCTTCAAAGGCTTAACCGCTATCCTGACCCTGAAGCTAAAGAACTAAAAAAGACAAGCTCAAAAAATTTAAAGATAAAGCCCGACAATATCCTCATGGGAAACGGCTCCGACGAGCTTATTTATTATTTAATTACAACTTTTGGTGGGCCTGTGCTTTATCCTGTACCGACTTTTTCCATGTACGGCATTATCTCACAGGCATTGGGAGAGAAAAATATCGGAATACCATTAAACAAAGATTTTGACCTCGATATTGATAAAATGCTTGCTGCTATAAAAAAATACAACCCCAAGCTTATATTCCTCAGCTCGCCAAACAATCCGACAGGAAACTGTTTTTCTGCCGAAAGCATATTAAAAATCATAGAGGCATCCAAGGGCATTGTGGTTGTGGATGAGGCATATCAGCCATTCTCAAGCGAGAAGGGCTTTTTACCTTTATTAAAGGATTACAAAAACTTAGCCATATTGAGGACATTAAGCAAAACAGGTTTTGCATCATTAAGGGTCGGCTTTCTAATAGCTGATGAAGGCTTAATAAATGAGGTCAATAAGGTAAGGCTTCCATTTAATCTCAATTCAGTATCCCAGTCAATGGCATTGGAGGCATTCAAAAACAAGGACGTCATAGAATCACAGATAAAAAATATCACTTCAGAAAGGGAAAGGTTGTTTGAGGAATTAAGCAAAATTAATAATGTATCGCCATATCCATCTGAGGCAAATTTCATATTGTTTAAGACAAAAAATGCGAATGCAGTATATCAGAGATTGATAAAACAAGGCGTGCTTGTGAGGAATATAGGCAGTGTTATAAAAGATTCATTGCGGGTAACAATAGGCACGCCTGAAGAAAATGAACTCTTTTTAAAAGCCCTGAAGAAATCAGTTGGAGGAAAAAATGAGAAAGGCTAAGGTTGAAAGAAGGACTAAAGAAACAGACATAGCAGTTGAAATAAATCTTGACGGAAGCGGCAAGTATTCGATAAATACATCCATTCCTTTTCTTGACCATATGCTCTCGCTGATGTGCAGGCACGGACTATTCGATGCAAAACTGAAGGCAAAAGGAGATATCGAGATTGACTATCATCACACTGTTGAGGATGTCGGAATCGTCCTCGGCAAGGTGATTAAGCAGGCGCTTGGAGATATGAAAGGAATATCGCGATATGGGCAGGCATCCGTGCCCATGGACGAGGCGCTTGCATCAGTAAGCCTCGACATCAGCGGCAGGCCTTATCTTGTCTATAAAGTGGAATTTCCCAAGAAGAGCAAACTCAAGGATTTTGACCCTGACCTTATCGAGGACTTTCTTCAGGCATTTGTGAGCAACAGCAGTATTACGCTCCACATTAACGTCCTTTATGGCAGGAACATCCATCACATAATCGAGGCGATATTCAAGGGATTGGGACGGGCATTACGACAGGCAGTAACCATCGACCCGAGAATAAAAGGCCTGCCAACGACAAAAGGGAAACTGTAATTTCCACTATTGCTGACAGATGGCAAGGCATCGGTATAGGGCAAGATTAATCTTACCCTATACCATTATCTTTTACCTAAATT
>NZ_DAIOFX010000065.1:1386-8781 GCF_036745535.1 Dissulfurispira sp. | reverse complement strand
CATATTCAACCTCCTTTTTTTGATTATAACATAAAGGAAAAAGAGAGATTTCAGCGAGTGGTTAAAGCAAAAAGCAGAACGAGAAAAAGGAATCCGATTCCCAGAAAAACGAAAAAAGCTTTAAAAATACCCTAACATCAAACTCTATCTCTATTTTCAAGGTATCACCCCCTCAATCATCCCCCTCTCCTCCTCCGTTATCCCATATAGCCAATAGACAATATCATCTATTTTTTCATCTGTAACTGCTATCTCTCTTTCAACCTTTTCTCTTTCTGCTGATGGAGGAAGAGAATCTTTCTTTTTATAAAGTTCAAGCATCCTGTCAACGAGGGTGACGAGTTTGTCGTGAATGGCTTTTTCAGAGGGACTGTTGAAGTCTATGGGGCGGATGGGAAGTTGCGAGAGGAATTGTCGATTTGCCGATAACCAACCACCACGAAAAGATAAGCTCACAAATGGAAAATACCATCGCAGCAACTCAGAGTTTAAAAAGGCAAGGAGATATTTATAATCAAGATGCCGATACTCTGTGTTTAGGGTAATCCCGCCAACATCAACATTATCAAGGTAATGATTTCCTTCTGAATCATAAGCAGCATACAATTTATCTACAAGACGAGGCACACAGAGCTTAATTTGTTCTTGAATTCCAATATTCTGGTTTCTTCCAAAACGATCTTTAAAAAGGTCTTTTAAATGGGTCATTATCGGTTTTCTTTTGCCTTCTTCTTTCCATTGTGCAACAATTTCCCACAGTTCCCTGTCAGGCCTAATCTTGCGGTCTTCTGCTATGCGGATAAAAACTATGCGGTCAAGGAGCTTCTGGACTACATCATTAAGAAGTTTTACATTGAGGTCAGGATTTCTTTTATAAATGTCTTTTGCGAGTTCTGCGCGCCACGATGTTATGTCCTCTAAAAAGGATTTATCAGGCGGAATGCGGAGCCGCTTGCTTTTGGTATCCCTCGGCAAGATGGCTTCCAAAGAACCCTGTTCAACTCTTTCTCTGGACAGCTCCTAGAGCTTTTCAATGTTATTAAGGTAATCTGTGTATTTGAAATCGAAGATTAAACCTTCGTTGGGAAATTTTGGATTCGGCTTTAAAGACGCGTCATAAAGCCCGAACTCCTCAAAGTCCGTGAGGATTACAAAATAGACCTCTTTGGTTGACCACGCATAGCTTTTTGCCTGAAGAATGTGGTTTATATCATCGAGGGAAACAGACGGAGCCTTTGCCTCAACAAAAAACTTTGTTGCACCATTTATCCTGAAATTATAATCAGGCCTTCCAGTGGTTTCAGGCGAGAGTTCAACAATGACATCCCTTTCATGCGGCGGTTTGTGCGCTTTATTTTCTATATCCCAGCCGAGGGCCTTGAAAAATGGATTAATGAAGTCAATTCTTACTTGAGCCTCAAGATAGCCTTTTGAAAGATAATGGTATTTATCCTTTTCGAACTTTGAAATTAGGGTCTGTAATTTTTCTCTAAATGTTTCTATGCTCTGCACAGACTGATTATATCATGGAATATAAGACAAAGTGGCTGGAAGACTTTATGTTAGAGTCTTTTGCTATGCAGCATTTGCTGCTTTTTTATTTGATAATTTAAGAGGCTGTATTCTGAAAGAACCAAGGATGCCGTTTGTAGCAGGAGTCGCCTGAATCTTAATTTCCGAGCCTTTTCCAACAGCCGTAACTTCTACAACAGGCAATCGCTTCGCATCGGAATACCTTGCACATATCGATGCAGCCAATTTTAAACCCTCATCAGCTGGATTACCATCTGCATTGGCGCAAACAGTTGTCAAAGGGCTTCCATATCCATCAACATACAACAGATAATCGTCATTTTCTGCCAATGCCTGTATGGCATTGTTTTCATTTTCATCTCTTCCGACGACTATCTTGCAGTCATCAGAAATTCTGAAATGGCGGCCGAGTCTCAAGAGATTTATATCCTTTACAGAAGGTGATGGATTATGGGTCAGCAATTCTTTTAAACGGTAAGAATATAAGGGGTCTGTCAAAAGGCATCCGCCTGCTGGTGCTGGATATTCTGTTAATCCCATTTCTTTTGCCAAAGCTATCTGCGGCTTTCTCGACCTTCCGTGAAAGTTACAAAGCATTTCTCTGTTTACAACGCCCATCTGTTCGGGAATGGTTGGTTTTAAGAGCTTTGCGCTGAGAGGTCTTAATACATAGCCTTCCAGCCCAGCCTCTCTGTCTATTTTCGGAAACGTATCCCTCCTCTGGCTCATGGGCCGTTGGTAGAGCACTTCTCCTGTTATGATAAAATCAGCTCCGGTCATTTTCATAAATTCCTTTGCCTCTCTAAGCATCAATATTCTGCAGTCAATGCACGGGTTCATGTTCTTGCCATGTCCGAATTTAGGGTTTTTAACGATATCTATGAACTTGTCAGCAAGATGGCAGAGCTTTACCTCAAAGCCGAATTTTTCAGAGGCTGCAAATGGATTCTTTGAACAAGAAGATTTATCAGAGATGTCGCATCCAAAGTGTGTAAGGAATGTTATTGCTGTGACCTCTATGCCCTGCCTCATGGCAACGAGTATGGCAAGGGTACTGTCGAGACCTCCTGAATATAATGCAATTGCTTTAGGCATACTTGTTGTTTTTTTATTCCTGTAAAGAGCTTATAAGTCTTTCAGGTGTTACTACCGCAGTTCCGACCTCACCTACTACTATTCCGGCAGCGTGGTTTGCTATTACTGCTGCTTCTTCGAGGGATGCTCCGGCAGCATGGGCAAGGGTAATGGTTGCGATTACCGTATCTCCTGCACCCGTAACATCAAATACCTTTTTTGCTACAGTTGGAATGTGGGTCACCTTGAATTTTTTTAATGCATCCCTTTCGAACAGGCTCATGCCATCCTCGCTGCGTGTTATAAGTACAGACTTGCAGGATAATTTGGTCATCAATGTCTTTCCTGCCTTTAAAAGGCTCTGCTCGTCCTTTATCTCAACACCTGAGCCCTGCGATGCCTCCATAAGGTTTGGGGTTATCAGCGATACGTTTTTATAAAAATGGAAATGCCCCACCTTTGGGTCTACTGCAACAAATGTATTATTAGGTCTTGCGTATTTTACTACTGTTTTTATGAGGGATGAGGATATAACGCCCTTTTTATAGTCCGAAATAATTACCGCATCGTGATCATTTATAGCCTTTTTAATATAGTCTGCAAGATTTATGAGATTTTTACCCTCGAGCCTTTTCCTGTCTTCTCTGTCAAATCTCACCACCTGCTGGTGATGGGCAATAACCCTTGTTTTTACCGTGGTCGGCCGCTTGTCCTCGATCATTCCCTCTGTGTTTATGTTCCTTTCTTCAAACAACTCCTTCAGGATCCTTCCTGCCGTGTCTTTTCCGACTATTCCTGCAATGGATACCTTTCCGCCAAGCGCTATAATATTGTTTGCGACATTTGCAGCACCGCCGAGGAGGAACGATTCGCTCACCACATCAACCACGGGTACAGGTGCTTCAGGGGAAATCCTGTTCACCTTCCCGTAGATGAAACGGTCGAGGATCAGGTCTCCGATGATTAATATTTTTTTGTTTCTGAAGGAATTAATGATCTGGGTAAAGCCCATTATTGAAAAATAACTTACAGAGGGTAAAAAAATCAAATCGATTTGACATTTTATATGGATATTATTTAAAGTTAAAAAATTTGGGAGGCTTATGGAACACTCGGCGATTCAATTAATCCTTCAGGCAGGAGTTATAGTAAAAATAGTCCTTGCAATCCTTCTCTTCTTCTCTGTCGTGTCATGGACGATAATTTTCCAGAAGTGGCGCCATTTTACCAATGCTGACAAGGAAACATACAATTTCCTGAGAATATACGAGGCAACACAGAACCCGAAGGACCTCTTTTTATCTTCAAAGAAATTCTCTGTGAGCCCGCTGGCAAATTTATTCAGGTCTGTTTATTCGGAGAAGACCTATACAGACAGGGATGAGCTCAAACGGATGCTCAAAAGATACAGCGCCCTTGAGTCAGCAAGACTCGAAAGGTATCTGAACTTCCTTGCTACAACGGGATCCTCAACACCGTTCATCGGCCTTTTCGGAACTGTTTGGGGCATAATGAATTCCTTCAGGGGGATCGGTGCTGCCGGGTCAGCATCCCTCGCAGTGGTTGCACCGGGCATTGCAGAGGCGCTAATAGCAACTGCCATAGGTCTTGCTGCTGCCATACCGGCGGTCATCGCATATAACTACTACCTCAGCAGGGCGAACCGGATGATAATAGAGATGGAAGACTTTTCAGCAGAGCTTGTAGATTATATCCTGAAGAGCTGGTAATGGCATCCAGACCTGCAAGACATAGGACAGTCCTTTCCGAGATAAATGTTACCCCCCTTGTTGACGTAATGCTTGTTCTTCTTGTCATATTCATGGTCACTGCTCCGCTGCTCCAGCAGGGCGTTGATGTGAACCTTCCAAAGGCAAAGGGAAAGGATCTGCCTCCGGAGGAAAGGATTACCATTGTTATAAAAAGGGGCGGGAACATTTTTATGAATGACAATCCCGTATCTATGAACGATATGGTAAAAAAACTCTCTGCAATAAGCAAGCTCAATCCGAACGTCTTTCTTAAGGCAGACAAGGACGTGCCTTATGGATTGGTGGTCGAGGTCATGGGAGAGATAAAGGAGGCGGGGATAGAGAAATTAGGCATGATAACCGAGCCTAAGATTGCCCTGCCATAATTTTGGGCCATGAAGACTTCAGGCATTTATAGTGCCTTTACCTTTTCCGTTTTTTTACACGTCTTGATAGTTGCTGCTGCATTTGTTATTGCAAGGCATTCGAGTTTATACAAAATACCTTCGGCATATATAGTAACAATCGTGGACAGCACAGCAGTTAACAGTCAGCAGTCAGCAGTTAGCAGTCAGCCCCCCGAAGCAGAAGTCCGGGATTCGAAGCCTCAAGATGTAAAACCTAAAACTCAAAGCATGGATGCATCACCTAAATTAAAAGGCATTTCAAAAAAGGATGAAATGACAGTTAAAGAACGGATAGAGGCGCTTCAGGCCAAGAAAAGGATAGAAAAAATGGCAGCGCTCAGGAAAATGGTGGATATCGGAGGACAGAAAAGCCTTCCTCAGGGTAAAACAGGAGGGGCACTACAGGGCAGCAGCAAACAAGAAGTAACTACAGGCAGCGGCGACTATTATTCGATGGTTATAAATAAAATAAGGCAACAGTGGATATTCCCTGAAAGCATTGACAAGGATTTGCTTACAATAATCACAATCAAAATAGCAAGGGATGGAAGCGTGACAATTGGCAGAATGGAACAAAGCTCAGGCAATGCGCTGTTTGACCGTTCTGCATTAAGGGCAATAAGCAAGGCAAGTCCATTACCGCCTCCGCCGCAGGAGATGGAGGTGGAAGTGAGGTTCAGGCCATGAAACATAAGCAATGGAGCATTGGAGTATTGGAGTATTGCAAAGATGAGTCATCAAGATGGGGAAAATTCATTACTCCGTTACTCCATTACTCCATTGCTTTTTTATGTCTTATAAGTCCTGTTTTTGCCGAGAAGGTCTATATTGATATAACTTCTCCCGGTATTAGAAAACTGCCCATCGCTGTTCAGGGTTTTATCGGTGGAAGTGAAATATCCGATATTGTAAAAAATGACTTGACCTTCACAGGACTCTTCGACTGCACTGATGAAGCTGCCCATATAGAAAAGCCGGAGCAACCTTTTAATCCAAACAACTGGAAGGGGCTCGGCGTCGAGATCGTTGTCAAAGGCAAGGCAATAAAAGATAAGGGGCTCAGTGTTATCGTCTCTATTTACGATGTATCCGATGCCAGAGAGGTATTAAGAAAGGAATATTCCGGACCTTCCGATCTGTTGAGACCCATTTCCCACTCCATAGCCAATGACATATATAAAACTCTTACAGGGCAGAACGGAATATTCAGGACGAGGATAGCATTTGTGGGAGAAAGGGAGGGCAAAAAAGAACTTTATTTAATGGATTGGGACGGCCACCGCATGCAAGGGCTTGGTGTAACCGGGGGCATATTGCTATCTCCGCGCTGGTCTTCTGATGGAACAAAGATGCTTTATTCTGCAGAAAGGAATAGGAGCTGGGATATCTATCTTCTCGATATGAATACCATGAGGGAGAAAAATATTGTAAGACTGAACGGGTTGAACATGGCAGGGAATTTTTTTCCTAATAATAAGGAGTTTGTGTTTTCATCATCAAAGGATGGTAAATCAAATATTTATATGGGAGATATTTTAGGCATGAAGGGATGGAAACTTATATCATCCCCGTGGATTGATGTGTCGCCTGCTGTTTCTCCTGACGGGAACAATGTCCTGTTTGTATCCAACAGGTCGGGAAGCCCGCAGGTATATATTGCAGACAAAGACGGCAGCGGAATAAGAAGGCTTACTTTTGAAGGCTCATACAATACATCGCCGGTATGGTCGCCAAGAGGAGACAGGATTGCATTTGTAAGGATGATAAATGGAAAGAATCAGATATTTATTATGAAACCTGACGGGACAGGCGTAATGCAATTAACGGACAGAGGAAATAACGAAGAGCCGTCCTTTTCCCCTGACGGAAGGTACATAGCCTTTACATCTGATAGGGACGGCTCAAAGGGAATATATTTAATGAGGTCCAATGGAGAAGATCAGAAGAGGATAACACCAAAGGGACCTAGGGCGACCGGCCCGGGCTGGTCGCCCTAAGCAAGTTATTTCTTGATGTTTAGCAGCCTTCTGCCTTTCTAAAATCCGTGGCTACATTCTTTCCGCCTTTGCTTTCGTATTTGCCTTTGACCTTATCGCCAACGCTGTATTTACTAAGCTTTCCTTTGTCTTCCAGTGTTAGTGTTACATCTTTGCCATCGCTGTCTGTGACAACGACCGTACCGGCGCCGGAGTCTATGTTCTTGATTGTGTCTTTGATTTTTTCTGCTGCAATTGCAAGCCCTATAAGCATTGCAATGCACAGGATCGTCCCTAAAAGAACCGTTACTGTTTTTGATCTCATTTGCTACCCCCTGCGAACTGCGATTTAAACTTCAGGGGCAAAGCCCCAACTCTGCTTTAGAATTTAAACCATTCAATGGATTTCTGTATTTTAGAGCTTATTCCTGCAAGCCCTGATGCAGCATCTTTTATCTGGCCGATAGCCTCGGTTGTGCGGCTGACGGCTGATGAGATGTTGGTTATGTTATGCGTAATTTCCTCTGCCGCTGCTGACTGCTCTTCGGATGCAGCGGCAATCCTCTGGACCATATCCATCGCATTGGAGGATGCCGATACGATGGAGTCCAGAGACTGGCTTGCAGCCTTCGAGAGATCAAGTCCTTTGTCCAC
>NZ_DAIOFX010000065.1:0-1286 GCF_036745535.1 Dissulfurispira sp. | reverse complement strand
GATCTTTGTGGTATCTTTAACATTCTCTGCAATGTTGTACATTCCATGGGTGGTCTTTTCTACAACCGATTTCCCCTTTGCGGCCTCTTCTAATGAATTTCTCGATGCATCAGCAGCCTGAGCAGCATTTTTGGCCACATCCATTATTGTCTGTGACATTTCCGTTGCTGCTGTTGCCACCTGCTGTGCCTGCAGGGATTGTTCGTTTGCCGACCTGCTCAGGTCTTCTGCAGTGGCCAAAAGTGCTCCGGACGAAGAGAGGAGGTTCTGCATATCCGCCTTTATATCGCCTATTATGGAGGTTATTCTACGGGACATGGTCGTAAAGTCTTTCAGCATCATCCCGATCTCATCCTTGCGGTTTATTTCTATGTCAGCGGCGCTGAAGTCTCCATCCGCCATTGCCCGCGACTTTTGCGATACCAATGCTACCGGAGAGATTACGGATGAAGACAGAAATTTTGCAATGAGTACGAGGAAGGCAACAAACACAACGCCTCCTGCTACAAAGCTCCATCCCACGATTTTTCCTTCTTTTTTCAAGGCGCCAACCATTTTAGGGACATTGGCCTTTGCCTTTTCAACAGTACGCTTTGTTTCTTCTAAAATAGTGTTGTACCTTTCAGCCTGGATTCCGCCTGCTATCTCTTTTGCCTTTTCTATGCTTCCGGCAAATAGCAATGGTATTAATTCCTTATCCCGTGTATTCTTGAAGGCATTCCATGTTTCCAAGGCTTTTGCTATTGACGAGGATTCGGCTGAAAGATTAGCAGCGCTCAAAGACTTCGCTATTTTGTCCAAAAGCTCATCTATCCTGCCTGATATGTCTTCAATGTCTTCCTTAAGTTCCTCTAATTTTTCCCTGTCCTTTTCTATCATCATGCTTAGGAGTTTAGAGCGAACAAGAGTGAGATTGTATCGCAGCCGCGCAATGTCGTCGGCTACAATCATGCTTTTTTCTATCTGTGCATAGGCATCTCCACCAACCTGAACCCTGTTAAAGAATATCTGGCCTATGGATATGCCAATTACTGCAGAGCCAATAAGGGCGCCGAAAACAATGTACAGCTTTTTCTTGAGGCTCATGTCTTTAAACTTTTGAAACATCTCCCCCCCAAATAAAGTTTTTTATAAAGAGTTTTAAAGTATAAGAGTTTAGATTTTTGTTAAGAAAGAAATTAACAACTTATTTGCAATATAGTTATAGCACAGCAATTTTTATATGGTCAAATACACATCTGTCCAAAATAGATTTTAGAAAGACCTCCGATTCAGGTAGTATAGAA
>NZ_DAIOFX010000064.1:0-8993 GCF_036745535.1 Dissulfurispira sp. | reverse complement strand
GGAGCTTAAAGGCATAAAGAGGGTGGGATTTTATCCCGCCCTCTTTATATTTTTACGATACTTCTATCTTAATCTCCTTCGGCCTTGCCTCTTCCCTCTTTGGAAGCACTATCTCGAGCACCCCGTTTTTAAAGGATGCCTTTGCCTTTTCGCTGTCAACCTCTGCAGGCAAAGCAATTGTCCTCGTAAAGCTTCCATAGCTTATTTCAGCGGCATAATAGTCTTCCTCTTTTATCTCCTCTTCTTTCCTTGCCTCACCTTTTAATGTAAGGGAATCCTTTGTTATTGTCAGGTCTATGTCTTCTTTGGCAACGCCTGGAAGCTCTGCCTTCACTACAATTTCGTTCTTTCTGTCGTACATATCGATGTTTGGAACAATCACACCCATCTCCGGCTTAAGCCAGCCCCGCCTCCTTCTGGTAATGGGAGAGAAAAACTCCCCGAAGAGCCTGTCCATGTCTTTTCTCATCTCTTCGAGTTCTTTTAATGGGCTCCATTTTACGATTGACATAGCCAACCTCCTAATTTAGCTAAATTCGAGGGTCAAAGACCCTTTATTGCACGGCTTCAGCAATTGTTAGCTTGCTGAATACCATTTTGTCATCTGCAAAATCCACTTCTACAACATCTCCTTCCCTGAATGTGCCGTCAAGTAGCTTCAATGCAAGGGGATTGAGTATCTCCTTCTGAATTGCCCGTTTTAAAGGCCTTGCGCCGTAAACAGGGTCATATCCTGCCTTTGCAATGAACTCTTTGGCGCCATCAGTAAGGACAATGTCAAGCCTCTTTTCGTGGAGATATTTTTTCATCCTGTTTACCTGAATCTCAACAATCTGCTTAAGCAGTTCCTCGCTCAGCGGATTGAATATTATGGTCTCGTCAATCCTGTTCAGGAATTCCGGCCTGAAGAATGTCTTAAGGTCCTCCATGACTTTGTCTTTTAATTCCTTCTCGTTTTCGCTCCAGTGCGCAGGCCTTTTTATCCTCTCCTCTAATATCTCCTGAATATGGGTGCTGCCGATGTTTGATGTCATTATGACCACGGTATTTCTGAAATCCACAGTGCGTCCATGCCCGTCTGTAAGCCTGCCGTCGTCAAGCAACTGGAGCAGGATGTTGAAGACCTCCTGATGCGCCTTTTCCACTTCATCGAATAGGATTACGGAATAAGGCCTTCTCCGTACTGCTTCTGTAAGCTGTCCGCCCTCTTCATATCCCACATAGCCCGGAGGCGCTCCAACGAGTCTTGACACGGTATGCCGCTCCTGATATTCGGACATGTCGATCCTTATCATTGCAGCCTCATCGTCAAACATAAACTCCGCAAGTGCCTTTGCCAGTTCTGTCTTTCCCACGCCTGTAGGCCCGAGGAACAGAAAAGAGCCTATGGGCCTGTTCGGGTCCTGAAGACCTGCCCTTGCCCTTCTTATGGCATCGGATACTGCAACAATCGCCTTATCCTGACCAACAACCCTGAGCCTCAGCCTGTCCTCCATATGTATGAGCTTCTGGACCTCTGTCTCCAGCATCCTTGAAACAGGAACACCTGTCCATTTGGATACGACCTCTGCAATGTCCTCTTCATCCACCTCTTCCTTAAGCATCTTTCTTCTCTTCTGTGTTTCCTGAAGCCTTATATTTTCTCCATCCAGCGCCTTCTGGAGTTCGAGGAGTCGACCGTATCTCAGTTCAGCAGCCTTTGTGAGATCTCCTTCCCTTTCTGCCTTTTCCGACTCTGTCTTTGCCTTTTCTATCTGCTCCTTTATATCCCTTATTTTCTGTATCACCTCTTTTTCGCTCAGCCACTGTGCCCTTAACGAATCCCCTTTTGCCTGTAGTTCTGCCATTTCCCTGCCGAGTTTTTCGAGTTTTTCCTTTGCATCGGGGGAGCCGTCATCCCTCATCAATGCCTGTTTTTCTATCTCAAGCTGTCTCAATCTCCTCTCTATCTCGTCCAGTTCCACGGGCATGCTGTCTATCTCCATCCTGAGTCTTGCTGCGGACTCATCGATGAGATCTATGGCCTTATCAGGCAGGAATCTGTCTGTTATGTACCTGTGGGAAAGGACTGCTGCGGCTATAAGGGCGGAGTCCTTTATCTTTACTCCATGATGAACTTCATATTTTTCTTTGAGTCCCCTCAAAATGGAGATGGTATCCTCTGCAGAGGGCTCTTTTATATAAACAGGTTGAAATCTCCTTTCGAGTGCAGGGTCTTTTTCTATATGCTTTCTGTATTCATCAACGGTTGTGGCGCCGATGCATCTCAATTCTCCTCTTGCAAGAGCGGGTTTCAACATATTGGCTGCATCGACAGCACCTTCTGCAGCGCCTGCGCCAACGAGCGTGTGAAGCTCGTCAATGAAGGTTATTATCTTCCCTTCGGACTGTTCTATTTCTTTTAATACTGCTTTTAGTCTCTCTTCAAATTCTCCTCTGTATTTAGAACCGGCAACGAGACTTCCGATGTCAAGGCCTATCAAACGCTTATCCCGCAATGTTTCGGGCACATCGCCTGCAATTATCCTCTGCGCAAGTCCTTCTGCTATTGCTGTTTTTCCAACGCCCGGGTCGCCTATAAGCACCGGATTATTCTTTGTCCTTCTCGAAAGCACATGAATTACCCTTCTTATCTCTTCATCCCTTCCGATTACAGGGTCGAGCTTTCCCTTTTTTGCAAGGTCTGTAAGGTCTTTGGCATATCGTGCAATCGCCTGATATTTTTCTTCGGGATTAGGGTCTGTTACACGGTGAACTCCACGGATCTCCCTCATTGCAGAAAGAATGTTATCAGGAGCTGCACCGTATCTCTTAAGGATATCAGATGCCGGGCCATATGCCTTTGAAATGGAAATGAGCAGATGCTCGACGCTTATGAATTCATCTGTTAAATGTGTTGCCTCTTCAAATGCCTTTTCCAGCACGGTTTTTAGTCTTGGAGCTATATAGATCTGTCCGAGAGGTGTTGCACCGGAGACCTTCGGGAACTTTTCTATTTCCTTATCAATGTCTGTCTTTAAAGAATTTATGTCTACATTAAGACGCTTGAGTATCTGGTATGCTATTCCCTCTTCGTCCTCAAGGAGCGCATAGAGGAGATGTTCCACATCGAGCTGTTGATTGCCCTTTGCCTCTGCAATCCTCTGGGCCTCCTGCAGCGCCTCCTGGCTTTTTACTGTCAATTTGTCCAATCTCATTGTTCTTCCTCTAATAGCATTCATTTCGTCATTCCCGTGAAAACAGGAATCCAGCAACTTGTTTTCTCCTGGATTCCTGCTTCCGCAGAAATGACAACAAAAAGTCTTTTAATTACCTATTCTTCGCTGAATATCCTTCTTAATTTCTCTTCGAAATGACGTCTTATGTCTTCTTCCATGAAACGCATCATTTCCCGCATCTCTTCCTGCATTGACTGCATCCTGTTCCGCATCCGAAGGATTATGTCCACACCCGCCTTATTAACTCCGAGCTCCTTTGTTAGTTTTATAACAAGATTTAACCTCTCTATATCATCATCAGAATAAAGCCTCTGTTTATTTACCCTATGGGGCTGGACAAATCCCTCCCTCTCGTACATCCGCAATGTCTGGGGATGCACTTCAAGGATTCTTGAAACTGCGCTTATCATATATACAGGGCTGCTCTTATCCTGCCTTCTTCTAACTATTTTATTGCCTCCTCATCCCCTTTCGCGGGTTTTCTTTATAAAGGGCCTCTATTTTATTTATTGCCTCTTTTGCGCTCTCGGGAATATCCTTTGGAACCACTATCTTTATATCTACATATTCATCGCCTCTGTGTTTTGTTTTGGGAGAGACGAATCCCTTTCCTGAAAGCTTGAATCGCTGCCCTCCCTGTGTACCAGGCGGAAGCTTCATGGCAGCAGTGCCGTCTATTGTCGGCACCTCTATCTTTGCACCAAATGCTGCCTCCCCAAATGTTACAGGCAACTGCACATAAATATCATCGCCCTTACGTTTAAATACAGGATGCGGTTTTATGGTTATTTCGAGCAGCAGGTCGCCTGCCGGCCCTCCTCCTATGCCTGCATTGCCCATGCCTTTTAGTTTTACGATAGAACCGTCGTCAACGCCAGCAGGAATTTTTACTTTTAAGGGTTCTGTGTATACAGTTTTGCCTCTTCCTCCGCATTTCTTGCATACGGATGTAATCTTTCTTCCCGAGCCGTGGCATTCAGGGCATGTCTGGGCGATCTTGAAAAAGCCCTTTGATGTCTGGATTTTTCCTGTCCCCCTGCATGCAGGGCATGACTGAGAAGATTCAGCGCCCGTGCTGTTACATGCATCGCAATTAATAGTGCGCGTAATGCTTATTGGTCTGGTTACTCCAGTGAATGCATCTTCGAGGGTGAGTTCAATGCCCATGCGGATGTCTTCGCCCCTGGCATAATGCTCTGCTGCTCTGAATCTCGTGCCGAATATATCGCCGAAGTCAAAGGTTTCTTCAAATCCAGGCCACTTGAATCCTTCAAATCCTGGAAACTCATAAGCGGTTCCTGCCCTATCGTATTCTGCACGCTTTTGTGGGTCGCCGAGCACAGCGTATGCCTCGTTTATCTCCTTGAATTTCTCCCCGGCAGTCTTGTCTCCGGGATTCAGGTCAGGATGATACTTCCGCGCAAGCTTTCTGAAAGCCTTTTTAATCTCATCCTGAGATGCATCCTTGCCTACGCCGAGTATCTGGTAATAGTCTTTTACTGTTGTGGGCATCTTCTTACCTCTATTTGCTCATATAATAATACTTTAGTCATAGCTTGTCAAGTATTTTTATCCGATTGCAGTCCGCAAAGAAACTTTCTAATACAGGATAGCAGGTGTGACGAAAGGCCTTAAATAGCGATACCTTAGAGTCGAACCCTCCCGCTGTTTAAGGGCAACTTCAGTATTACCTATTGCATTCAGCAGAAAAACAGGCAATACGGTTTCTTATCGCATTATTTAAGGCTTGAGAGCATACCTGCTATCCATGTTTACGCATTTAGATGCAAACAGTGGGTATGCTTCTAATGTTTCCCGCCCACAAGGACTGCCTTGACAGAGCCGAGCTGCACTTTGGTTTTCAGCAGCACCGGCGTTCTCTTTTCATCATCGGTAAGCCAGATCAGGATGTCCCCTTTTCTGTAAAAAATGCCCTCTGATTTTATGAGGGGTTTTATGAGGATGGTCTTGAATGTGCCAAGAGGCGTTTCTATGGTCTCCTTATTTAATACCTGTATTTCTACCTTGTATAGTTTTTTATTGTCGAACACTTCTATAAAAACCGATTTGCCGACCTCCAGAGGAAGCCTTCTGGCATAATAAAGGCAGGAGAGGGGATCGAGGGTCGAATCGTTTATGTCATAACTTGTTGTCTCATTGTTGAGATGGTTTATGTATTTGGCCTTTTTTGCTGTATGGTCAAAGACGATCTCCTTATCCCTCCTGTATTTCCCTTCCCTGAGCTTTATCCTGTAGTTTTGAGGAATTCCGACAAAATTCTGGGATCGCTCTTTCTTCAGGGTACTGACCACGGTATCATCCACCTTATAGAAAATGGATACCCATTTTGCCGAGTTTGCCTTTGATATGAATTGTATCTGAGTGCCGTTGTCTTTTGCCTCAAGGATAGATTCTCCTGCTTTTATTCCTGCCCATGTGAGGTCGTAATGGAGCTTCTCAGGGATATCAAAAGCAAGGGCATCAGCAGAGATATATATGGCGAATACAAAAATCAAGAATTTAAATTTCATATTTCATTTCCTGAAACACTTTTTGTTATATTACCCTATGATTGTAATTCCTGCAATAGATTTAAAGGATGGCCTCTGCGTGAGACTTCTTCAGGGCAAAAAGGAAGACGCCACTGTGTATTCGGATGATCCTTTATCAACTGCCCGGAGATGGGAATCATGCGGCGCAAAGCTCCTTCATGTTGTTGACCTCGACGGCGCCTTTACTGGCAATCAAAAAAATATAGAGAGCATCCGCAGGATCAGGGAAGCGGTGAAGATGGATATAGAGGTGGGCGGAGGAATAAGGGATATGGAGAGGATCGACCTGCTTATATCCATTGGAATCAACAGAGTGATTCTGGGCACTGTTGCCATAGAAAAACCAGAGCTTGTAAAAGAGGCATGTAAAAAATATCCCGGCAGAGTGGTTGTTGGTATCGATGCTAAAAGCGGTTTTGTCGCTGTAAAGGGATGGGTGGAGGTGACCCATGTTGAGGCAAAAGAGCTTGCATTAAAAATGCAGGATTATGGAGTTACCGGAATAATCTATACTGATATTTCAAAAGACGGTATGATGACCGGGCCGAATATCGAGGCAACACGTGAAATGGTTGAAACGCTTAACATCCCTGTCATAGCATCTGGAGGAGTATCGTCTATCGATGACATAAAAAATTTAATGACGATAAAAAATCTCTGGGGAGCAATCACAGGGAAGGCAATATATTCGGGTGCAATCGATTTAAAAGAAGCAATAAAATTAACAGAAGGACATTCTTGATATGCTTGCAAAAAGAATTATTCCGTGCCTTGATGTTAGGGATGGCAGGGTTGTAAAAGGTGTGAAGTTTGTCAAAATCAGGGATGCAGGAGACCCTGTTGAGAATGCAATATTTTATGATGAACAGGGCGCTGATGAGCTTGTATTCCTCGATATAACTGCATCTCATGAGAAAAGAAAGATAATCCTCGATGTTGTGGAAAGAACAGCAACAGATGTATTCATGCCATTGACTGTGGGCGGAGGCATAAAGACACCGGATGACATAAGAGACCTGCTTAATGCAGGATGCGACAAGGTTTCGATAAATACTACTGCTGTGAATAATCCTGATTTTATAAGACAGGCTGCGGAGAGATTTGGAAGCCAGTGCATTGTTGTTGCAATCGATGCAAAGAGAGTTCATGATTCGAGATTCGAGATCAGGAATCCTGACGAAGTCCCCGATTGGCTAAGATTGTCAGAAGAACTCAGTGAGAGGTTACTAATTACGCCTCACGCCTCACGCCTTACGAGTCTATGGGAGGTTTTCACTCACGGAGGAAGAAAGCCAAAGAGCATGAATGCTGTTGAATGGGCAAAATACATGGAGGAGCTTGGCGCAGGAGAAATCCTTCTTACGAGCATGGACAGGGACGGCACAAAAGAAGGATTCGACCTCGATCTGACACGGGCTGTTTCAGAGGCTGTATCGATACCTGTAATCGCATCCGGAGGCGTTGGAAATCTTGAGCATCTGTATGAGGGCATTGTCAAGGGTAAAGCAGATGCAGTGCTTGCAGCATCAATATTTCACTACAGGGAATATACGATTAGAGAGGCGAAGGAATATCTGAAGGCAAAGGGTGTGCCTGTAAGATTGTAAGCTTCAAGGAGTTTTTCTTTTTTATATAAACGAATATTATAGTTCCTCAAGCATTTTAGCGGCTTTTTGCAATATATCCGGATGAATCCTGAAATCCTCTGATTTCATTTTTTCCAGCAGAGAAATCGCCTCTGCCTTGTCAAGCAATCCTTTCTTTACGGCCCTGAGTATAACTCCTATAGTTCCGGCAACCGCAAACCCTTCCTCTTTAGCAGCCTTCCTTACTTTTCTCTCATTCGAAAGAAAAAGAGTTGCCTTCATCTCCTCTCCAAGAGTTTTTACATGGGCTTCTCCAATATGAATGCCGTGTTTTTCAGCAATATTTTCTGCCAAGTCTTTTGAAGTCGCAAAAACCTTAAGAAATGAATTTATCGCTTCATGGATAGCAGGATTATCTTTGCCCGTAATTTCTGACCTGATATATTCAGGGATTGCAACTTCAATATACAGAGAGCGCAGAACTGATAGCTTATCAAGTTTTGAAAGGTGTATTATGACATCAGCGTCGCTAACTACGAGCATAGGAGATGTCTTCGTCGAGTTCTTCTGTACCGTAGTTTATATATGTTTTTCTTTTCATGAGAATATCGAACATCTCATTCAGGCTTATACCCAATAGTTCCGCAGCCTGCCTGAGAGTAAGCAAACCTTCTCTGTAGAACTCAACAACAAGGGTTTCGTTTATGAACCTGTCATACGGCTTTTTTATATGCTCGGATATTTTTTCAGGTATCTTGACCGATATCTCCATCTGATGCCTCCTTTTGATTGATTATAGCATGAAAAAATGGGGTAGATTTGTTATCTTCCCTCTACAATCCCCCTCTCCTCCTCCGTTATCCCATATAGCCAATAGACAATATCATCTATTTTTTCATCTGTAACTGCTATCTCTCTTTCAACCTTTTCTCTTTCTGCTGATGGAGGAAGAGAATCTTTCTTTTTATAAAGTTCAAGCATCCTGTCAACGAGGGTGACGAGTTTGTCGTGAATGGCTTTTTCAGGGTGGTTGTTGAGGTCATAGAAACTCTATATGATTTTCCATATCTTTGGCAGTTAAAATGCTTGCTATTAATTCAACTCCTCTGATGCATTGACCTATAGATATGCTCTCTGGATGCGCAAATATTACTCCATGATGTTGAGTCGCCTGATTGCTCGCCAATCTCAAAAAATCAGTATCATGCGTTAGAATGACTGCCTTTATTTCAGATGCTTTCTCAATATGAAAAGCATCAGGCTTGCCTGCATATCCAAGCTCAATTGCTGATATTACCTCTATTCCACGTCTGCGCAAGCCTTCAATTATAGAACGCTCTATATTTTCATCAGCATAAATCTTCATCTGATTTTTGCTTTTAGTTTAGATGAATACTGTCTTTTAATCGTGGTTAGAAAAGCCTGATCTTCTCTGTATTTTTCATCAAACATTTTTTTATGTTCATAGTAGTAAGAGAGAGCGTCATGGACTTGTTCGAGCCTTAAATGTGGGAACTCATTAATGATATTATCAGGACTCATTCCCATCAGTTCATATCTAATCGCTATATCCAATACTTTTATGCGAGTGCCTTTGATAATCGGCTGTTTGCCCGCAATCTTAGGGTCTATAGAGA
>NZ_DAIOFX010000063.1:0-9284 GCF_036745535.1 Dissulfurispira sp. | reverse complement strand
TGTACGAGACAATAAAAGAGAAGACGATTAAAAGAAGCATAAATCCCATGAAAAATAGATTTCTCCTCATTCCCACCTCATGGAAAATCCCAGCATCAATATCAGAAAGCCCACCGGCCTGATAATATGCCCTGCCATCCACGGAAACGATCTAACATCCGCAGGAAAGAATAAGAATACAGAACTTACTGCAACAAGAAAAAAGCCGACTGTTATAGCGCCAATATGCTTTTTTCTGTCCCTGATGTATTCGGACAGATATATTACAGACAGAAGAGATGATAAAAACGCCGTGGGCATCCCGAGTGAAAACCTCGTCTTAAAAAAGTCTGCCATCATACTGCTTGACAAAAACAGTACGGTCAACAGGACAAAAATATCGAAGGGATGTATTTTTTAACCCTGCTTTCCTTTCTTACAAATGGAGATGCGAGTATAGAAGCAAAGCCGGTCAGGTAGCCCATAAGAGAACCGTATAAAAGCCCCTGAACCTCGCCGAAAATGTGACCCATAATATGGATGGCGCTGCTCACCGAAAGGATGAAGAACCCTTCTGCGGTCATGAAAGAGAGGCTGTCAGGCATCTGTCTGTGCCTTTTTGTCATTGCAAACGCAATTATAAAGCAGGCAATGCTGACAATGAGCTCTTCTAAGTTGTGGTAGAGATAGCCTTTCATAGGATAATTATATTAGCCCACGAATTGTTTTACAGCAATATACTCTTCGCCTGCCTTAAGCTGGGCATCGAGCCGCACATCATCGAGATGCCTGAAATATGTTATTGCCACATCCACGATGCTTTTATCAAGACCATTGTTTTTAGCCATGTCCTCTATTATTTTTAATGCATCTTCTCCTGACATTCCCTTCCTGTAAGGTCTATCCTCTGTTATAGCAGTAAAGACATCCGCCACTGCCATAATCCGTGAGCCTATGGGCAACTCGCCTCCTTTTATATGAAACGGATAGCCTTTTCCATCCATCCGTTCATGGTGAAAAGAGGCCCATGTATTTATAATATCAAGCCCTGATACTGCCTCGAGTATTCTGTAGGAGTGGTAAACATGACTCTTTATGATATTGAATTCTTCATCAGAAAGCCTTGCGGGTTTTTCGAGTATCTCCGAGGGGACAGCCAGTTTGCCGATGTCGTGGAGATAACCTGCAACCGACATCATCTTGCACTCTATTTCCGAGAAACCTATCATCTGCGCCAATAATGTTGCTACTGCACTGACGCCTGCTGAATGGACTGTTGTAAATGGACTTCTGTAATCTATGATGTGGCTGAAGATCTTTGCTATGTTTATAAGCTCATTCATATTCAGTTCGGCATCTGGCAGGACATTTCTATCCGAAATTATCTGGTCGATCTCTGGTGATACTGCATCAAACCAGAAAGATTCTTTAGCTGACAGATTCTCAAAGACTTCTACGAGATCGGGCACAAATATATTATTGGAGCGGGATTTAATTGCATCCACCACTTTTTTCTTTTGACTTAATATCTCCTGTTGTTTATCGATAAGCACCTCTACCCTATCGGCAAGATGAATGATATGGCCGCCAACAGGGATTTCCTCCCCATCAAACCTGCACCCCTCGCCTCCTTTCCACGGGATATGATGGTAACGGATAAGCTTGGAGATGGCGGGGTACATATCAAAGTCCTTGATAAGCAGATATCCCCTTTCAGCATGCAGGTAAGGGTTTTTAATCTCAAATTCGAGGGCATCAATCCTTTCATGTTCTGAAAAAACACCAATGTCATGAATTGCCGATGCTAAAAATATATCATTTATATCCTGCCGTGAGAGCCCTGATTCCTTTGCTATCTCACTGGCAATTACAGCCACCCTCAGATGATGGTTAGCAACTTTTGGATTAACAAAATCCAGCGCCTTTGAAAAAGAGAGAACAAGATCAGAAAGTTTAATCCTTATGTTTCCTATCACGCCTCAGCCTCAAGTCTTGCGAGTATGGAGATAATCCCATCAACAAGTTTTACCGACTCTGCTATGTATGTTTTTGTTAATTCCCTATCTCCCCGCCGAGCTGCCTCATAGGCATTAAGACCTAACTCGTGCAATCTCCTGTGAGGAGACTCTATCTCTCTAAAGGCTCCGAGGCTTCCAAAGAATTCCTTCCCTTCTCCGTAATACCATTTCCCCATCCTCGACTTATCGGCCTGCAATTCATCCATGTTCATGGATATATCCCGCGCATCGATCAAATCCATGATCCTGTAGAGCCATAAGACGTAGTCTGCCTTTGTCACTCCTATTTTCATTTTAGGATCATAAAAACCATCCAGCAATTTAAGAAATTCCTTTGCATTGACGCCGAATTTATTGAAAGAGGCTGTCATATCTTTCACTGCGTGAGAGCTTTCTTTTGCATTTTCGGCTATGTTTGTCAAGTTGGTCGATATCTCTGTTACAGTGGCCGACTGCTCTTCGGTTGCCGTAACAATCTGGTGTACCATGTCGGCAACCCTCTGGAAACTGCTATGTATATCTCCGAAAGACTCGTCAAGGTGCCGGGCTATAGCAGCAGTGGCCTTTGCCTTTTCCACAGCCACATCCATCATGTCGGTTGCGCTTATCGTGCCGTTATGGATGGAGCTCAGGATATTATTGATCTCTGCTGTGGCGTTTGTAGTCCTCTGGGCAAGTTTTCTCACCTCGTCGGCCACAACCGCAAAGCCCCTGCCCTGCTCTCCTGCCCTTGCCGCTTCGATAGCTGCATTCAGGGCAAGGAGATTGGTCTGGTCTGCAATGTCCTTTATCATGACCACGATCTCGTCTATCTTTTTTGAGAATTCAGACAGGTCTCTGACCTTATCCGAAGCCATTTCTATCTGTGTGTTCACGCCATCTATAGAGGAGACGGTCTCATCAATCATCCCTTTGCCTTTAAGCGATACATTCATTGCATTCTCGGCTGCCTGCGATACAACATTGATGTTTCTTGCTATATCGCCGATTGTGGACGACATCTCCTCTACTGCGGTTGCAGCAGTGGTTATACGTTCAAGGTCATTGTCAACCCTATGCAATACATCCCTTCCATAAAGGGTAAGGTTAGTGGCGTTCTTGAGGATATGAACCGTCTTATCCGCCACGTCCCTTATAACATACCGCATTGCCTTTATTATGCTCGTTACATCATCAGCTACTTTTCCGAACTCATCGCCGGTTTTTGATTCGACCTTAACCGTAAGGTCTCCTTTGGCAACTTTTTCTGCTGAGGAGCTTATGTCATGAAGGACGCCGATAACATACCTGTTGATGAACCAAAAAGAAAACACAAAGGCTACGGCAAATATGGCTACTACAATGACTATTACCGTTGTTATGGTGGTCTTTATTTCCCTGTTTATGGTCCCAATATCTTCGACAAATTGTTTTCTTGAGGACTCTATTATCTCATTGGCAATGCCAATAAACGCCTTAGACCTCTCTGCCTGAACAGTCCCGAGAATTTTTAGGGCATCGCTGACCTTGCCGTCTTTTACAAGGGGTACAAGTTCTTTTGAAATCGTGTCCTTAAAGGGATTCAGCGCCTTTTCAATTCCGCCTATCTTTTCCCTGAATATCCCCTTTTTAAGTTTTGACATGTTCTCATCTATAGCTTCCGAGATAGAAGCAATGACGCCTTCCTGGTTTTCCCAGACATCGGGGTCCTTTGCTATTGCCATCCTCAAGAACGCTGCCCTGATTCCATTGATGTCCGCCTTGAGTTGGTTTATAAGCTGGATATCGTTGCTCATGGCATTCATGGAATCGTACTTGGACTTGATATTAAAAAAGTTTATTCCTATGAGTCCTATAATTCCGAATATCAGTGAGCTCATGAAGATATAGCCCATCAGTACCTTTTTCTTCAGGCTGATGGAGAGCAGACGATTAATCAATCCTTTCATCCCGCCTCCTTTTTTAGAACTTAACCATTTTGTTTATCTCTACATTAACCTTTGCAACAGTGGAAAACACCTTATGCGCTTCTTCGAGGGTTGATACAACGAGGGAAACCCGTTTCGTTACATCTGTCAGCACCTGGCTCTGCTCTTCAATGGCTGAAGAAAGATTATTTACAGAATCTCCGACCCTGTCGGAAAGCACTTTTGTATTTTCAAATGTCGATCTTATGGATTTTATGTCATGCTCAAATGCGATGATTATTTCGGAAATCTTGTCCACTTCCCCAACTGCCGTAATAACCTTTTCCTTTAAATCTTCAAGTATATCGGCAATGCCCTTTGTCAATTTCTCTGTCTTCTGGGCCAGCTTCCTAACTTCGTCGGCCACAACAGCAAACCCCCTTCCCTTGTCGCCAACCCGCGCTGCCTCTATTGCAGCATTAAGGGCAAGCAGATTGGTCTGGTCTGCTATGTCGGAGATGGATACGACTATATTGCCAATATTTTCTGTTGCAGCACCCAAATTCTGGATGTTATTAACAACCTCTGCAACCTTCTCCTGCTGTCTCGATATGTCCTCAACTCTTTTGCCCAGCTCCACATCGAGGGTATCATTCTGTCTTACCATCTCCTGCACCTGTGTATTAATGGACGATACATTGCCGGACATATCCCTTATGGTTGCATCGATCTCTTCTATGGCCGTGGCAACGGATGTGGTCTCGTCCTTTATTCTGCCAAAATTACTGTCTATTAAATCCATGGTATTGGTGATGGTAGAGCCAAGAAGAGTGGATTTAATAAGCCCTGTGGAAATTTTCTGTATTGCAGGCAAGAGATTATCCTGCTGTATTACAACTTGCTCTTTTTTCTTAAAAAGTCTCAATGCCATATTTTCCCCTCCATTACTCCAACACTCCATTACTCCGTTTTTTATTTATATATCTCATTTATAATGTCAGAGCCGCACCTGAGTCCAGAGAGCCAATCCCAGAACCTCTTTACATGCTCTCTTTTAAATATAGCGCCGTGCTGTGGTGCAATCATGTCTATATCGTATTTTGATACGTTTTCCATATACTTTCTGCAAACGGAGTTGGATGCCATGTATCTTTTATGGAAGCCTTCCATAAGCTTCACATGGGAACTAAAGTCCCTGACAAAGGGATGCCTCTCTCCCTTAGGGAATATTGCTGCACCGAGGTCTCCGGTGAAAAGTATCTTTGACTTCGGATCGTATACATGGAAATTGGCAACTGAGTGTAAAAAATGGGCAGGGATAAACTCAAGGGAATCGCCCGAAGAAAGTTGAATCCTTCCTCCATTATCATCTATAGGGACTATCCTGGTCATGTCGAACATTCCATAATGGAGAAGGAATCTTACCCACCACTTCGAGAGATGTATTTTTGCAGGGGTCACACTGAGCCAGAGTACTATGCCTGAAGAAACATCCGGGTCCTGGTGTGAAAAAAATATATGTTGAATCCTGCTTAAATCAATATACCTCGATGTATTCGCAACAACACGCGGGAACACATGAATTCCGCCAGGGTCAAGCAGGATGCCTGTGCCTTTATTTTCTATAAGATACTGGTTTACCTGAACGAGTCCCTCTTCTTCATGCTCTTCCCATCCGAGCCACACAAACCTGTGTGTTCCGTCGTCATAAAGGACTTCTCCTTTTACAATGTCTACATCATTTACAGCACTCGCAACCTTTGCCATAAAGACCTCCTCTCCAAAATATATATAGTCAAAAATTTTAATGGGATGTGAGGCATGCTGAAAAAACCTTTACTCTTAGATGGTTCTATACAGCGTTTATAATCTCTCCTGCCATCTCCTCTAAAGACAATACCTTATCCGCTATGCCTGCATCCACAATCGCCTTCGGCATTCCATAGACAACGCAGGTCTCTTCGTTCTGGGCAAATATCCTTCCGCCTGTCTTCTTTAATTCAGTAAGTCCTTTAAGCCCGTCGTTTCCCATGCCGGTAAGTATTACTCCCAGCGCCCTGCCAGGAAAAAATTCCGCTACAGAAAACATAAGGGCATCGACAGATGGACGGTAAATAAACTCCTCTTTGCCCTCGGAAATTGTAATGACGGTCTCTACTCCCCTTGGTCTCTTCACCCTCATATGTCCCCTGCCGGGCGCTATATATGCAACGCCATTTTTTAAAGATTC
This sequence comes from Dissulfurispira sp., assembly GCF_036745535.1. Taxonomy (NCBI): domain Bacteria; kingdom Pseudomonadati; phylum Nitrospirota; class Thermodesulfovibrionia; order Thermodesulfovibrionales; family Dissulfurispiraceae; genus Dissulfurispira; species Dissulfurispira sp. Next base: position 3,171 of record NZ_DAIOFX010000063.1, on the reverse strand, counting down.
TCCCTCCTCAGCCTCCTTCACGGTGATCTGGCTGAGCTGATTCAGCCTCTCTGCAAAGGGGCCAGTAAAGTTTGGAGGCATATGCTGGGCTATGACTATGGGTGTGGGGAAGTCCTTTGGCAGTTTGGGAATTATCTCCTGAAGCGCCTTAGGCCCGCCGGTGGAAGTCCCTATAGACACCAGGTTTATCCTGCGCTCTCCTGTTGTCCTCACGGGCATTGATTTGGAAATTTCTACTGCCTTTGGTGCTGTTACCGGCCTGATGCGCCTTTTCACAATGCCTTTTCGGGCTATATGTTTTATTTTGTCAATCAATATCTCTCTTATCTTCACAATATTTATCGAAAGGTCCGAGAGGTTTTTGGGTATAAAGTCCACAGCGCCGAGGTCAAGGGCATCCAGTGTAACCTTTGCACCTTCTGTGGTAATGGAGCTTACCATAATCACAGGTACAGGGTTCTTCTCCATTATATGCCTCAGTGCAGTGATGCCGTCCATCCTCGGCATTTCAACGTCCATTGTCACAATATCGGGGTTGAGGCTCGCAACCTTTTCCAGCGCCTCAAGACCGTCCCTCGCTGTACCGACAATCTTGATCTCGGGGTCGGATGAAAGCATATTGGACAGCGCATTCCTCATGAATGCCGAATCATCAACAATTAGAACCTTTATCATTATACCTTAAACCATCCTACCATAGCATTTAATTCTGTGGCGAGTTTTGATAGGTCTCCTGCTGCGCGTTTTATTTCAACAATGGAGTTGCCCAGTTCCCTCGTTATTACCGCGATGTTTTCCATATTGTGGGAAACCTCCTCGGAGGCTGATGACTGCTCCTCGGTAGCCACAGCGATCCTCTGAACCATGTCCGCAACCCCTTCCACGTATGAGACGATTTCGTCTATGGACTTCAATGTGCTGTTTACATGCTCAAGCACCCTTCCGACAGATTCCCTCACCTCTTTCATGAAGTTCACGGATTCCGTAACCTCTGTCTGCATTGCCCTGACAGTGTTTCCAATATCGCCGGTTGCAACAGTTGTCCTTTCTGCCAGTTGCCTGACGTTGTCCGCCACCACCGCAAAGCCTCTACCCTGCTCCCCTGCACGGGCTGCTTCTATTGCGGCGTTCAATGCGAGGAGGTTTGTCTGGTCTGCTATATCTTTTATCAATGTTATGACATTGTTTATCTCCTCCGATTTCTGCCCGAGGGATTCCACTTTTGCTGCAGATTCCTTGACTGTATCTGCAAATTTTTGCAACTCCTGCACTGTTATATGCATTGCATCCTTGCCCTGCATTGCTGCCTTTTTCATTTTCTGTGCAGCTTCTGCCGTGTGGGAGGCATTTTTTGTCACATCGAGGGTTGTCTGCGACATTTCTGTCATTGCTGTTGCCGATTGCTCTATCTGGCCATGCTGCTCACGTGAGCCTTTTTCAAGGGATGTAGCTGTGGCTGATAATTCTTCGGAACTGCTTGCCAGACTTCCTGTGGCGGTCCTTATCTTTCCGACTATTTCCTTTAGATTGGTCACCATCGTGCACATGGATGCCTGGACTGTACCGATCTCGTCCACAGGACGGGCACGTATCTCTGTTGTCAGGTCTCCTTTTGCCACATCATTTGAAATACCTATGAGATCGTTCAGAGGCTTTGCTATTGACCTGTAGACCCATGTGCCAAAGGCAATACCGAATATAACCGCACCTATGCTTATTGCCGCGATGAGTATGGTGCTGAATCTGACCATCCTGTTCACCGTTCCTATAGCCTTTTCCTGTTCACCCTGTGCTGTGGTAACGGTCTCTTTGCCTTTTGCTGCCTGCTTCAAAACTATATCTCTTAATTTCTCGGTAGCCTGCAGCGCCTTTTCTTTCATTGTAATCTGGTGGCGGATTTTCGCAATTATTCCATCCCTCGCAAGGAGTAACCCCTTTATAGAATTCAATGCTCCCTTAACACCCTCAAGTGTCTTGACCTCTTCTTCGACCTCTAATTTCTTTAGTGCAGTCTTGATGGATTTAATTACATTATCTATTTTTTCAAAGGTCTTTTTGATCTCGGACTCTATAACATCAACTTCCTTAGTGCTCGATATTGAAGTAAAAAGCCGGGTCGTCAATCCCTCTACATTAGAACTTAATGCAACAAGCTTTGAACTCCTTATGAGGGCGTTATTGGCTGTATTTGCCTCTGTCACAAGGCTCCCCTGCCTTGCTGCCTCAGCCGCAGATTTCGCACTGGCAGATGCTATCTCCTGCTCTGTGTTCAATAAAATAGCTAAGAGTTTCTCTGTTACTCCTTTTAAAATCTCTTCGAATTTTGTTTTATCAGCACCGGCCTTTTCGAGTATTTCCATCTGGCGTTCCACAAGATTACCTATCCTTTCAGCGATGAGCTTGATATCGTCATGAAGATGTTTGGAATCTTTTACATGCTCATTCTGTAAAATTTTATTTATTGTTGAATTGGCTTTACCGCGGGCTATGATAAGGGTCTTTTTGTCAGGAGCGCGCTGTATCTCAAAAATAGAAACCTGCAAATCCTTTAATGCAACCTTCAGATTTTCGATGTTTCTCATTTTTGCTGTGATTGCCTTTGTATCTTCCAGCGATGTATTAAAGGCTGCAGAACGGTTAAACTGAACAGATCTAATTTTTGTATCCATATCATCCAGTTTCACAGAGGCATCTTTCAGCCTCTGTGTAATGGTTTTATTTGCTGCAACTGCATCTTCTTCAGCCTTTAATCTGTCTTCCGTTATTTCGAAAACCTCTTTTGCTATACGGCTCAATTCATTGTAGGTCTCCATCTTTGTGCCTCCTGACAGAGACTCCAATGCATCCTGAGTATTCTTAACCTCTGATAGAGATTTTTCGGCTTCGGTGCGATAGGTCTTGTATTCTTCCATGCCTTTTGAGGCGCTTACCTTGACGAGGTCGGCAGTGGTCCCCTGTATTGCCCTCTGGAGTTCGAGCGTCCTCACCTGAAACGGCGTGCTCCGCTCTGTAAGGTTAAACAGCTTGCTTTTAACAAAACCCATCCCTATAATGCTCGTGCCGACAACAGCACCAATGATTACAAGGACGATAATAACATTCAATGTCAGCTTGGTCTTTATAGTCATAATGTTCTCCCCCTTCCTTCAAAACCCCCCATCCTGTCCTTCC
>NZ_DAIOFX010000062.1:0-10023 GCF_036745535.1 Dissulfurispira sp. | reverse complement strand
ATTTTTGTTTTTTACAAACCGTGAAAACCTACATTTTGACAGTCTCGTTGCCAGAGAAGTCAGCGAGGCGGTTTATCTGTGAATATAAATTGCATCTTTCAGAGCGATTTTGATATTATTTGCTTAGGAGGAAGTCCGCAATGCCTACAGAATTAAAGACCGAACATCCTTACATTATCAAGAATCCGGAGATTTGCGGCGGTTCACCTGTTATATCCGGCACAAGGATTACAGTGCGCTTAATCGCCTCAATGGTGAAAAGCGGAAGCTCTGCGGAAGATATTCTTATGGGATACCCTCATCTTACATTTGCGCAGATCCATGATGCCATCAGCTATTATTTTGATCATAAAAGCGAGATTGAACAGGAAATTCAGGAAAATACACTCAGAGCGATTATGAAAAGATATAATATGCGATTGGTTGTTGGTGAATACGGGATCGACCGGCTTGTAACAGAAGAGGAGTTTGAAAAATTATCAGAGGATGAAAAAGAAAAGACATATACATGGGAAACCCTTCCTGAAAAATATAAGTGATGGCTGATATTAAGCTTTATCTTGATGAAATGATTCCTATTGACCTCGCTTTAATATTAAAACAATTCAATCATGATGTTTTGTCTGCTAAAGATGCAGGGATGCTCGGGAAAACTGATTTGGAGCAGTTTGCATTTGCTGCGGCTCAGGGCAGGGCAATACTTACTTTTAATATTGGCGACTTTACAAAACTGCATAGAGCATGGCTCGAAGAAGGCAGACGCCACAAAGGAATTATCATATCTCCTGAAATAAAAATTGCAGAGCTAATAAGGCTAACTCTCAAATTGCTTGCTGTTACCAAAGATGGAGAAATTGATAATCAACTGAGATTTTTACAAGAGTTTTACTAATCCCAATGCTCTATCCCCTCCTCTTAATAATGCGCGGGCATATTTTTGTGTTCTATAAGCCGTGAAAAATAACAGGCCATGCTGTTTATCTGCAAATGGCTTTAGGTGTATAATTCAATCATGAAAAAGAAGCCTTTAAAGCCGAACGGTAAAAATATAGAAATCGCCCTTGAATTGCTTGAACTTTCCCTGATTCTCAAAAAGTCCGTCCATAAAGCAGGAAAGAAAAAGTAATGTCTATCATAGAAGCCTTTATAAAAACCATCTCCTTTTTTGATGAGCTGAAAGATGAAGGCATTATCAAAGACTATGCGCTTATCGGCGGGCTTGCGCTTTCGGCATGGGTTAGGCCGCGCACTACACGGGATGTTGATCTGGTGGTTATAATTTCAAAAAAGATAAACTGGGCTGACCTGATTTCTCTTATCCAGACAAGATTACAGAAAAAAGTATCTGTTCATAAAGCAACACTACGAATGACGATACAGGAGAAATTCTCTTTTATGTTAGGGCAGATTCAGGTGGATATTATAGGCACAGGAGGATTTGATTTGGCAGCGGATGCGATAAAAAACGCGGTTGTTGCCGATGTTTTTGGGAAAAGCATTAAAGTCGCCACCCCTGAATACCTTATATTGTTGAAACTTCTGCCGTTAAGCAATCAGGACATTATTGACATTAAAGAGCTTGCAAAGAAAGCAGATATGCACAAAGTCAGTAAATTGGCGGAAAAATATTTCCTGCTTTCTAAACTTGAGTCTATTATTCAACTCAAAAACCGTAAATCGGCATTGCCTAAGGCAAAAATGCAAGAGATGCATTCAGAAATCTGAAACGGGTTCGACAACCTTGTTGCCAGAGAAGCAATCGGGAGGTTTATCTGTAAACGGCTTTAGGTGTATAATGTTCATAGACTTAACAGGGGAGGTGTTAAAATTGAAGAAATATAATCTTCAGGTAATTATCGAGCAAGATGAAGATGGCGTCTATGTTGCTGAATGCCCTGCACTTCAGGGCTGCTATGCACAGGGAGAGACCTTTGAAGAGGCAATAGAAAATATAAAAGATGTGATTGCCATGTGCATTGAAGAACTTAAGGAAAGAAAGAAAAAAATCAGTTTAAAATATCCTGAAGTAATAGGCATTAAAAGCCTTGAGGTTGCAGTTTGACTGAAGGCGGACTTCCAATACTGCCGTCCAAAGAAATTATAAGGATTCTTGAAAGGCTTGGCTTCAAGAATACGAGAAAGTCCAAAGGCAGTCACTTCAGATATACCCACCCTGATGGAAGGAAAACAACAGTCCCCGTTCATAAAGGGAAGACCATTAGTCGAGGGCTTCTAAGAAAAATCCTTCGCGACATTGAATTGTCTCCAGAGGAATTTCAAAAATTTCTCAAAAAGTAATCTGAGTTTCATTTAACTGAAGACATGGACATTTGAAAATCCTGCTGAAGGTTATTCATAAACAGGCTTCGCCTTTTTGTCCTTTTCCTCGCATTTCAAACACTCCATTCCAGAAGATTGATAGACGACATCAGAGGGCATGTTTTTTGTCTTGAATCCCATGGCTTTGCATCCATAAGGAAAGCCTTTGTCCCATGTGATATAGAAGTGTTTGCATTTAAAACAATCGATTTTTTGCTGTTCCATAGATAAATCTCACAGTAGGGCAGATATGTCCTGCTGTATCACTAATCAGTCTTCCCCTTTGAGATATTGTATTTCTTTAACAGCGCATGGAAATTCGGCCTCTGCATTCCCACCTCTGCCGCAGCCTTTGTGATGTTCCAGTCATTGCGCTTAAGCGCGGCAATGAGAAAGCTCTTCTCTATATCCTCTATGGACCTTGTCCTTAAGTCCTTTTTCTTTAATTTCAACTCATCCAGTGTCTTCGGGATTTCTATCTCTTCTTCCCGATTCAGAGGTATCATTATATGTTCGGGTCTGAGAGTCCTGCCCTCGCATACTATTACTGCCCTGTGGATTACATTTTCAAGCTCCCTTACGTTGCCAGGCCAGTCATTGGCGATGAGCTGGCGCATGGCCTCTGCTGAAATGTGCGGGACATCCCTGCCAACTTCCTTGCTGTATTTATGGAGGAAATGATAAGCAAGGGCAGGGATGTCTTCTTTCCTGTCCCTCAAAGGAGGGATATCGACAGGAAATACATTCAGCCTGTAAAAGAAATCTTCCCTGAACCCCCCTTTTTTAACCATCTCAGACAGGTCCCTGTTGGTTGCTGCGATAAACCTTATGTCGATCTTCACTGTCTTTTTGCTGCCAACAGGCCTGAACTCCTTTTCCTGCAGCACCCTCAGAAGCTTCACCTGCATTGACAGCGGAAGATTGCTTATCTCGTCAAGAAATACCGTCCCTCCGTTGGCTGCCTCGAGCACACCCTTTTCTGTTGCAACAGCACCTGTGAATGAGCCTTTCGTATGTCCGAACAATTCGGATTCCATGAGGTTTTCGGGTATTGTGCCGCAGTCAACCACCATAAAGGGCTGCTCTCTCCTTGCACTGTTGTAATGTATGGCCCGTGCAACAAGCTCCTTTCCTGTGCCGCTCTCGCCTGTTATCAATACAGTGCTGCCTGTAGACGCGACAGTGGCTATGAGCTTGAATACCTTCTGCATCTCCTTTGATGTGCCTATGATATTGTCTAAGCTGTACAGGGCATTGATCTCCTGCCTGAGCCTTATATTTTCGAGTTCGAGCTTTTTCTTTTCGAGGCATCGCTTGACAGAATTTAAAAGCGCCTCTGGAGTGAAGGGCTTTTCTATAAAGTCGTATGCACCGTATTTGAGGGCATCCACTGCGGTTTTTACTGTTCCATACCCTGTAATTATTATCACCTCTGTTTCAGGCCAATCCTCTTTAATTTTTTTCAAAAGGTCTATGCCTGTTACATCGGGCATAACAAGGTCTGCGAGCACGAGATCAAATGACTCGTTCTGGAGTTTCTTCACGGCCTCGCTCGCATTCTTTGCAGTCTCGAGATTATAGCCCTGAGGCGAAAGTATCCTGACGCAGCTCTTCCTTACAATATCTTCGTCATCAACAATGAGTATGCCCGGGTTAATCAAGGTCATCATTACATCTCCTGGCCAAGCACCTCTTTTATCCTTTCGATCAATGTATCGGGTGTAAAGGGTTTTTCGAGATAATGGGCAGCGCCCGATGATATGGATTCGACTATATGCTCGACAGTATCGTAGCCTGTCATTATCATCACATTCTGCTCCGGGCGTTGTCTCTTTATATTCACCAGCACCTCTATGCCGTCCATACCCGGCATTTTCAGGTCTATGAGCACAAGGTCGTATTTGGATTTTTCAAAAAGCTCAAGACCCTCTTTGCCCGATGCAGCAGCATCGACCGCATATCCTTCGGGAACAAGTGTTCTCTTGCAGCTCACCTGTACAATCTCTTCATCGTCAATCACGAGTATTCTTCCCTTCTCCATTTATGCCCTCCCTATTTTAAGCCCCAATTGAGCGATTTTAAAGTTATTATGGATGGCGGGTATTCCTCAAAGCCTTTAATAATGCGATGAGATTATTAGATGCCTGTTTATACCGCTGAATGCAAAAGTGATACTGAAGTTGCCCTTAAACAGCGGGAGGGTTCGGCTCTAAGGTATCGCTATTAAAGGGCTTTTCAGAACACCTGCCATCCATTTTTAAAGTTTAAAGTGCCTGAATCGCTCAAATTCAGTCTAAGTTTCTCCTTTCAAGGCGCTATTTATGTCTTCTCTTATTAATTTTAAAACATCCGGCAGATTAATGGGCACATCGTCCAACTCCTTTTTCAGCTCCTCTGTATCAAGTTTATAAGAAAAACCGTTCTTCTCGCAGGAGAGCAAAAAATCTATCTCCGGATGTCCGCCTATGAGTACTGTCATTGTAGAGCCTATATCACCCAGTGGTTTTATGTCTATGTGGCTGTACTGAAACTCTGCTGTAATAACCGTGCCTTTGCCAACTTCTGATTCTATGGAGAATCTGCCGTTGCACTCCTCGGCAGCCTGTGCAAGAAGTGGTATGCCGAGGCCGAACTTTTTCTGCCTGACGGTCTTTGTTGTAAAAAAAGGGTCTTTAACCATCCTGATCATGTCTTCATCCATTCCCTTTCCATTATCGCTTATCTTAAGCATAAGTCTGTCGTCAGCCCCACTGATGATAATTTTAATTTCCACCCTGCTGGCGCCTGCATCTATTGAATTCTCTGCAATGTCGAGCATGTGTAATGACAAATCTTCCATATTTTAACCTAAGTTGAGAGGCTCTAATTTAGAAATATATGTCAGGTGCGGCGAAAAGGAGCGTCTTTGAGCCGTGCCTGGCATATATAATCGTTCAATTTTGGATTTAAATTAGTAGCCTGTAGCCAGTTGTTTACCACTCTATCCTTCTCTCCCCTTTGAATGCCATTTTTATCTCCTCAAATGTCATCTCCTTAAGAAAAAACGATGTGGTCCTCCTGCCTATGTCATTAAGGTGATGGGCATCTGACGATGTTATCCAAGGGATGGATCTGTATGCCCCGAACACTGACTCTGCCCTCTCCCTTTTTGTATTATACGAGATTTCGAGGGCATCGAATGCAATATCATCTGGAATAAAACCCAATTGAGAGACAACGCTGAAAATCTCCTTGTCTATATGGCTTGCAACAGCAATTCCTCCAAAGGAATGGATGGCATCGACAAGTGCATTAAGAGAAAGGCTGGTGGCGCCGAAAAGAATCCTTTTGTTGAATCCGAGCACTTCATCGTTCTCATTGACCACCACCTGATAGCCGCTCAGCCTTTCATCGTTTATGCCGTCAGGGAGGTTCTTATAAACAATCTCCTGCATGCCCATAACCTTCTCTATGGAATCAAATATGGCGAGGACATGAGCCTCTTCGTAGGATGTAACCTCCACTGCAGGCAGAACCTTTATTCCCTTCTCCTGAGCTATCTTCATAGCAATCCCGGCATTCTCTGCCGAGTTGTGGTCTGATATGGCTATTACATCGAGTCCTTTTTTAACTGCTGCATCTATTATACGGAGTGGGGTCATATCAAGTTCGGCACAAGGGGACAGGCAGGTGTGGATGTGCAGGTCTGCAATGAATCTCTTCATTTACTCATTCACTTCTTAGGAGATTATAAAGCAGTCCTGCTGTCTCGAATGTCGTCTTTGGAGTAGTTAAAATTGTTATGTTTTCCGATTCGGCCTTCTTGACAGTGTCAGGCTCAGGGAATCTGCCATTCGTTATGACTATGCATGAAAGTCCTTTTATTACTGCAACAGCCACGATATTCGGATGGGTCTGGAGGGTTATCCACAGTTCTCCGTCCTTGCTGTGAGCCATTACGTCGGAGAGGAGGTCGCTTATGTAGCATCCTGTTACATGTTTGTGCATATCGCCGCTTACCCTTATATCCAGCCCGATTTTCTCGATAACGTCGTTAACTTTAAGCATATTAATCTTTCCTCGTATATATGACTATTTCGAGGGTTGTGCCCTCACCCACCACAGAATCTATTTTAAATCTATCCGCATTCTTTTTTATATTCGGCAGTCCCATGCCTGCGCCCCATCCCATCTCCCTTACCCAGTCAGGGGCAGTGGAATATCCCTCCTGCATTGCCAGTTCGATGTCCTCTATTCCGGGCCCCATGTCTGTAAGGGTTATCCTTACCTCTTCGCTGCTGACCACATAGTGCATGGTTCCTGCAACTGCGTGTATTATGACATTCATCTCTGCCTCAAATGCAGCAATGGCTGCACGCCTGACAACTTCCTGTGACACACCGAGCTTTGATAATGTGCTCTTCAATTCGCTCGAGGCAGTACCTGCGTTTGTAAAATCTCCGCCCATGAGCTGAAAGCAGCCCTCTATGGAATCCATTATATTCATCAATCCTCCAGACAACTCCTGAGCCCCCTGCATACAGCATACCGCATACGGTAAACGCAGGCAAATGCGTCACCATCAATGCAATGTTCTTTTCCATGGCAAGCTCTATCATCTCCCTTTCCATCTTCTTTCCCAGGACCATCAAGACAGCAGGGATATCCGATATTTCGGCAGTCCTGATCGCCTGAGACCGGTTCAGGGCAGTCACCAGCAATGCCCCCCTTTGTAGCAAACCTCAGCACATCGCTCATGAGATCCGTGCTGCAGACCGATACAATGTCCATTGAACCATCCGCGCTGTTTACAATTATCTGTCCATCAATCAGTTCTGCTATGTCGTCAAGTTTCATATTTAACCTTTGTCTGTTTTAGCTACAGGCAGGCGAATGAAAAAGCTCGCTCCCTGCCCATGTTCGCTCTTTACGAATATCTGTCCTTCATGTTTTTTAATAATGCCGTAGCTCACAGCAAGCCCGAGCCCGGTGCCTTTGCCGGCAGGCTTGGTTGTAAAGAAAGGCTCGAACACCTTGCTCCTGATGTCCTCTGGAATGCCCGGCCCTGTATCCGCAAATTCGAGTTCCACAAACCTATCAGCAGCCTCCTCTGCCATCCTCGATGATATGGTTATCTTGCCTTTTTCCTCCATTGCATCTGCTGCATTTATAAGGAGGTTAAGAAATACCTGCTGGATCTGATTGGGATCCGCATTTACCTCGGGGATGGATTTATCGAGCCGGACATCAAAGGTGATATTGTAAAACTTTGCCTGATTCCTTACCATCGACAATGTGTTTTCTATCAATGTGTTCATATCAACATGAGCCTTTTCCGATGCGGTCTTTCTCGAGAAGCCGAGAAGCCCCCTGACGATCTTCGAACACCTCTCTGCCTGATCTATGATGACCTTCAAATCCTCTGCATCCTGCGTATTTTCCGGAGGCATGCGCTTCATCATCAAATGGGCAAAAGTAACTATGCCTGTTAAAGGGCTGTTCAATTCGTGGGCCACGCCTGCAGCCATTCTGCCGAGGGATGCCAGCTTCTCGGCATTTATCAATTGCTCCTGCGCCCTGACTATTTCTGCGGTCTTCTTCTGCACCTCTCCCTCAAGGTTCTTTGTCCAGTTCTCCATCTTGTCCCTGTACTGTTTAAGCTCGCCCACCATGGAATTGAAGGAGTTCGCCAGCAGTCCTATCTCATCCTTTGTATTCAGGTTAATCCGGTAGTCCATATCCCCTCTGGACAGTTTGTTCATGCCGTCAACCAGAAAGGATATAGGTTTTGTAACGAAATTATAGAGGATCAGACACAAGAGGAAGGATATGGCAACAACAAAAAATCCGCCGTAAAACAGCACAACCTCAAGCTTAATGCCAGGGTTTTGTTTGATGAATATATAAGCGAAAATAAGGCCCACAATAAGCATCATTGTGCCTATTGCCAGTATAAGCTTGCCTGTAAGGGAATTCAGAAATTTTTTTTGCATTACTTAATAATACTCTTACATGGAATACGTAGTCAATCAAAGCCGGTGTTGCATAGGAAATGCGATATTTGCTAAATTACAGAATAAACCAAAGCCTTGGAGGTAAAGATGAGACGCTTATGTGTTGCAATTTTTATCATTTTGGCAATCACTACGGCAAACGGATGCGCTCAGAGGAAAATAGCCGGGGCACCTGAGCAGCCTCCTGCACAGCCTGAAATAATGAAAACAGAGGATAAAAAAACAACAGCCGATACTGCTGCCGCAAAGGAGTTTCCCAAAGAATCCATCACCGAAAAACAGTTGTCAAAGGCCCAGCCGGCAGACGTTCAGCCTACGCTCGAGGAGCTTCGGTCGCGGATTCAGGATATCCACTTTGATTACGACAGGTATGACATAAAGGACGATGCAAAACCTGTATTGAAAGAGTTGTCAGCCATACTTTCAAGGAATAAAGACATAAAGGTGATCATTGAAGGGCACTGTGACGAAAGGGGCACAAATGAATACAACCTCGGACTCGGGGACAGAAGGGCAAACTCTGCAAAGGAGTATCTTATATCACTCGGCATCCCCTCCAGCAAGATCGAGACAATAAGCTATGGTGAAGAAAAACCCCTTTGTGACGAACAGACAGAAGAGTGCTGGGCAAAAAACAGAAGGGCGCACTTTGTGCTTGTTGAAGGGGGCAAATGATGGAGGGGCCAAGGGCCAAGGGTCAAAGGTCAAAGGTGAAAAAATTCTTGCTTCTTACTTCTTGCTTCTTACTTGTTTTTATAGCCGGCTGTGCAACCACATCTGACATCGACAATCTAAAAAATAATATTACGGGTCTTCAGATAGAATCCATAAATCAGAAAAAAGAGATTGCCCAGATAAAGACTGATCTCTCGAATATATCAAAGGACATAACCACTCTCAAGGAGTATTCCCTGAGCGCAATGAAAGAGAGTCAGTCATCCATCTTAATCCAGACATCAGATCTATCAAAGGAACTGCAGACGCTAAAAGGCCGTTTTGATGAAAATAAATACTTTATGGACAAAACCTTAAAAGACCTGCTCTCAGAGAGGGAATTGCAGCAGGCTAAAATAGCAGGTCTCGAAAATGAACTGAAGGAGCTCAAATCAAAAATCAGCAGCCAGCCCGCAGAAAAGAAAGAGTCATCCGCAGTTCAGGAAGGCCATAAAGATGCAGAGGCAGTACAGCCCGAAGCAAAAGACCAGAAGGCTGCAGGCACAACCGATCCCCAAAAACTATATGACGATGCCCAGATAGATTTTAAGGAAAAGCGGTATGTGGATGCGAGACAAAAGTTCGAAAAGTTTTCAAAGGACTTTCCAAAGCATGCCTTAGCGCCGAACTCTTATTTCTGGCTCGGCGAATCCTACTATGCTGATAAGAAATACGAAGACGCCATACTCGCATACGAGGCGTTTCTGAAAAAATATCCGAACCACGAAAAGACAAAGGGTGCGATGCTGAAACAGGCATTCGCCTTTGTGGAAATGGGAGACAAAAAGACAGGCAAGGTACTTCTGGAAAAGGTCATGGAGAAGTATCCAAACTCACGTGAAGCAGATCTCGCAGAGAAGAAGATTGCAGAACTGCTCTCTAAAAACAATGCGGGGACTAAGAGCAGTACAAAGAAAAAGAAAAAGTAACTGCGATAAGGATGGGTCTCTGAAGTGAATAGCTATGTTTTGGTAACAGTTCTTTGCGACTGAAGCGT
>NZ_DAIOFX010000061.1:2963-10106 GCF_036745535.1 Dissulfurispira sp. | reverse complement strand
CACTGCTTAAAGACTTTAAAAAGTGTTAATTCAAGTGTATATGAGAGATAATAAATGCATTATCCATAAAGTATCCAATGTAGTAGATGACGGATACAAGATAAAGTTTGCACAAGTGCGTGGTTTAAAGTCTTTTCGCAGCACCTGACATATATTTTTTAGATTGGAATCGCTCAATTTAGGTTTAGGGTTAATTGTGATCTATGCCAAATTTTGCTGTAAGTGAAGAAAAGAATAAATGGCTCAGGGAGAAAATGGAGTCTCTTGGAATTAGCGAGTTTGACATTGAGGAGAAGTTTATTCGCTCATCTGGCAAAGGAGGCCAGAATGTTAACAAGACCGCCACATGCGTTTATCTCAAGCACATCCCTACAGGCATAGAGGTGAAATGCATGAAGGATAGGAGCCAGTCCATCAACCGCTTCCTCGCCAGACGGGAACTCGTAGATAGGATCGAGAAGCTGTCCGGCAAAAAGACAAATGAAGACATAAAAAGGGGAAAGATAAGGAGACAGAAGGCGAAGAGGAGAAAGAGGGCGAGGTTGAAGCACGAGCACACTGATAGCCCACCAAATCAATAAGCCATGTTCCACGTGGAACATAACCCTACTCTGAATTGCACAAAGTATGGCAGCAGGTGTGCTGAAAAGACCTTACACTTCAAAATATCGTAAGACATCATACTTGAATCCGTCACCTACTACATTGCTATCTGTTTAGGCAAGAGCGTTATTGGTCTTCTGATATGCACAAAGGACAACGACTTTGTAAAGGCTTTGATGCACACCTGCTGCCATAGCGTGGTAATACTTGCGCAATTTTTATCACTATAATATGGTAAACTATCTATCTTTGGTAGAAACTAAAAGCATGAGGAGAAGAAATGGCGGCGGTTAAACAAGGAGATACAATAAGGATCCGTTATGTTGGAAGGCTCGAAGACGGCACAGTATTTGATTCCTCGGAAGGTCGTCCTCCTCTTGAATTCAGTGTAGGCGGAGGAGAGGTTATCCCGGGTCTTGAGCAAGGAGTTGCAGGAATGAGCATCGGGGAAACTAAGACTATTACAATTCCCGCGGAACTTGGATACGGCCAGTACATTAAAGAACGTGTCTTTGAGATGGACAGGAAGAAGATGCCTGGCAATTTTAATATAGAGGTGGGATTGAGGCTGCAAATGTACAGGGCTGACGGCATGCCCATGATGGTCACAGCAGTGGGCATATCCGAAAACACACTGACAATGGACTGCAATCATCCCCTTGCAGGCAAGACTTTGATATTCGATGCCACGCTGGTTGAGATAGTATAAATACTTATTTTTCAATGGGTTATGATTAAGCGACAGCACGAAGTATTATAATCAACCACTCTTGAACATATAAGAACCTGTGAATATTTTTGACATTGATAAAAGTTTGTTCTTTCTCATAAATCACGGCACCTCCAATGCCTTATTTGATATGGCAATGCCCTTTATTACATCAAAGAACTACCTGCTGCTCATTCCCTACCTGCTCTATGTTCTTTACAAGGCGTATACAGAACAGAGGACAAAGGATGACCCAGGATTTAATGTGAAAACTGTTTTATGGGGTTTTTTTCTGGCAGCAATTGCCTTTCTATTGAGCGATTGGCTGGGAAATGAAATAAAGCATATCATCAGGAGGATACGGCCTTGTAATGTCCTTGAAGGGGTAAAGCTCCTTGTCGGTTGCACAAAGTCATACTCTATGCCTTCAAACCATGCCACCAATTCCTTTGCTGCTGCTGTAGTCCTGTATTATTTTACCCGCCGGAATATTCCCGTGTTGTTTAGTGTTTACCCTTTAATCCTTGCTGCCCTCGTTGCCTTTTCGAGGGTGTATGTGGGAGTCCATTATCCAGGAGATGTTGTAGTAGGAGCGCTTTTGGGCACTGCTATTGCGTTTGTAATCGTAGGATTATTCAGATATGCATCATTGCACTATAAGACCAAACCGCACTCAACACTGCTTTTTTCCTCTCTGTCCGTGATAAGCGTTTTCAGACTATATTACATTCTCCATGGGCCATTGGATCTCAGCCCTGACGAAGCACACTACTGGGAATGGTCGAGAAGGCTTGATTTGAGCTATTACTCAAAGGGACCAATGATTGCATATCTGATTTATGTTGGCACTTCTATTTTTGGTGATACAGTTTTTGGAATAAGGATAATGGCAGTTATCTTTTCTGCATTGAGCAGTGTTTATATGTTCAGGCTTGTTAATCATGTGTACCCCCAACAGACAGAAAGTAATGGCCAGCTTGTGGCTTTATCGTCGGCGCTTTTATTGCAAGTTATTCCTCTTTTTGCACCATTCGGCGTGATTTTTACCATAGATTCTCCGTTCATATTCTTCTGGATTTTGTCACTGTATATTTTCTGGAAGGCAATAAACAGCGAAAGGTCAAAGGGCAATGGTCAAGGGTTAAATCATGCTCGATGGATTCTTTTAGGCATTTCCATCGGCCTTGGTCTATTAACAAAATACACAATGGCATTCTTTTATCTCTGCGCTTTTTTGTTTCTGCTCTTTTCAGAAAAAAGATACTTGCTTAAAAGCTCGAAGCCTTACACAGCATTGCTGATTAGTCTCCTCGTCTTTAGCCCTGTAATCATCTGGAACTTCCAGCATGACTGGGTGACCATCAGACATACAGTAGGACAGGCGCATGTTTCAGAAGGATTGACAATATCTTTAAAAAACTTTATTGAATTTTTAGGCTCACAGATAGGAATAATTACCCCGATTATCTTCGTAATGATGTTCTATGCCCTAATCAAATTAGGGGCAAGGGGCAAGTCGAAGACCCATGGGGGGCAAGGGCCAGAGGAATTATTGCAATCCGGATTTTTATTGCATTTTTCTATACCTGTTATAGGATTTTTCTTATTAAAGAGCATCCATGGAAAGGTTCAGCCAAACTGGGCGATGACAGGCTATATAACAGGAATAATCGCATTTGCAAAATATTTTATGGGACGAGGGACAAAAGGCAAGGGTCAAGGAAGATTGTTAGTAATTGCGGGCATTACAGTTGCGATTCTCGTCACTGTGATAGCCTACTATCCGTCAATCATAAAATTACCTCCTAAATTAGATCCGTCTTCGCGATTAAGAGGCTGGAAGGAATTGGGCGTGGAGATCGGTAGGATTCATGACTCTATGAAGAATAAAGGGGAAGTCTTTATTTTCTCCGACAGATATCAAGTATCGAGCGAGCTTGCCTTTTATGTAAAGGGCTATCCAAGAACATACTGTATAAACCTCGGAAGAAGGATGAATCAGTATGACCTCTGGCCTGATATAAACAGTAATGCCTTTAAAATACGTAGCAGTGGAAGCACTATTAATGCCATTTTTGTTAGAATAGACAATGTTGATATGCCTTTAGAAGCGGCTGAGGCATTTGAGAAATATGACAAGAGGCTATTGCAGGTTTATGATAGAGGGCATCTGTTGAGGGAATATTCCATATTCATTTGTTATAATTTCAAAGGCATTAAGACAGCAATGCCAGAAAAATATTAGGAGGGAAGATGTCGGTATCTGTTGTTGTTCCCTTATACAATGAGGAAGAAAATGTTAAGGTATTGAATGAGAGGTTGAAAGAGGTCATTGATACCCTTGGCACAGAATACGAAATTATCTATGTCGATGATGGAAGCAACGACAGGACATTGAACCTCCTTGAGGATATACAGAAGGCAGACAGGAATGTTTTGGTGCTCAGCCTCAGAAGGAACTTTGGACAAACTGCCGCTTTTGCCGCAGGATTTGACTTTGCAAGGGGTGACATCGTTATCACCATGGATGGTGATCTCCAGAACGATCCGAAGGATATTCCGAGACTCCTCGATGCCATAAGGGATTGTGACCTTGTCAGCGGATGGAGGAAAAAAAGGAAGGATACATTTCTCACAAGAAGACTCCCTTCAATGATAGCCAACTGGTTAATAAGCAAGGTTACAGGAGTCAAGCTTCACGACTACGGCTGCTCATTAAAGGCGTACAGGAGGGATGTGGTAAAGAACCTCAGGCTGTATGGCGAGATGCACAGATTTATTCCTGCTGTTGCAAGCTGGTACGGTGTCAGGGTGGCAGAGATAGAAACCACCCATCATCCAAGGCTCAGGGGAAAATCAAAATATGGAACTTCAAGGACAATCAAGGTATTGCTCGACCTGATAACCGTAAAGTTCCTGCAGAGCTTTTCCACAAAGCCCATGCAGTTCTTCGGCCCAATGGGCATGATATTCGGAATAGTTGGTGTGGGCATATCCCTGTATCTTTCCATAGAAAAACTCTTTATGGGGGTTAATATCGGAGGAAGACCCCTTCTCCTTTTAGGCGCCCTCCTTATAATAGTAGGTGTCCAGTTTATTGGTATGGGTCTCCTTGGGGAGATGCTTGTAAGGGTGTATCATGAGAGCCAAAAAAAACCTATATATGCAATAAAGAAGATCCTTGGCCCAGGAAAGTAAAATAAATAAAAATAGAATAAATAAGACAATCAAAAAGATAGCAATACTTATTGCAAAGCTTTCTGTAAGCTCTATCCTCCTTTATCTTCTCATTTTGAAGATTGGCACACAGACAATTATTAATAACATGAGGGCGTTGAGTCCTGCGACCTTTATTGCAGCAGTAGGAATATATATAACGACAACCTATCTTTCTTCAAGAAGATGGAATTTGCTGATACCGCAGGATATGGAAACAAAAGGGCTCTTTTCTCTGTATATGATAGGGTCATTTTTTAATGCCTACATGCCTGGAATAATAGGGGGAGATGCGGTAAAGGCATATTATCTCAGCAAAGTGTTGAAAGAAGATAACTCCACGCCACACACCCATCAATCCTCACTCTCGGTTGCCATTGCTTCTGTATTCATGGACAGATACATTGGCTTCTCTGCCCTTCTTGCCATCAGCATTATTGCCTTCCCCTTTGGATTTAAGTATCTCGAGGGAACGGCTGTAAAATGGCTTATGCCCCTGGTTTTAGTTGCCTTTATATCAGGCAGCATTATTGTTCTTAAGTTCAGGTTTGGGGAGCGGGTGAAGTTTCTTTTCAGGATATATGAATACTTCCAGATTTACAGTAGAAAAAGGCATATTTTGTTTAAGGCTTTTTTATATTCTCTGGTTATCCAGATTTCCGGCATTGTCGCCATTTATATTTTATCAAAAGGTATTTCTCTGAATATCTCGTTTCTGTCTCTTCTGATCTTTGTTCCGATTATTATTCTGATTTCCTTTATTCCTGTATCCATATCAGGGATTGGCTTGAGAGAAGGGGCATTTGTCATTTTTTTAGGGACAATAGGAGTGCCTTCGGACTCGGCAATGACCCTGTCTATTCTCTGGTTTTTATCCGTAGTTGTTGCCAGTTTATGGGGGCTTTTTGAGTATTTAAGATTCAAGTCTGTGTTTGGCGGAGAGGTAAAATAATAGTCTCTTCAGATCCTTTAAGTTGTTTTGAAATGTATGTGTTTCGTAATATTCCTTTAGTCCAAGGAGCAATGCCTTATCGGTGAGATTGAGATTGTATTTTTCTATGACGCTGCTTCCAATAAACTCAAGATCTTCTCTCCTCTCTCTCAATGGCGGAATATAAATACTTACGGGCTTTAAGACGCATAAAAGCCTTTCTGAAAACCTTCCCTCCCTTGCCTCTTCGAAGATATTCTTTTTTGCGGTAATAAAAAATCTGATATCGAAGAATGTAGGATGGGTTTCCCCTATTTTGTAGAATTCATCTCTGCAGAATATTTCTGCGAGCTTGTCCTGCAGGCTCAGTGGGATTTTGTCTATATCTTTAAGCAGTATGGTTCCTCCATTTGCAAGCTCTAAAGCGCCTTTGTGCTTTTCTTTTCCTAAAAAACCTCCCTTTGCTCCAAAGAGTTCTAATTCGAGGGTTTCGCTGTCCAGTGTCCCGCAGTGAATGGATAAAAAGGGCTTTGTTTTTCTGGGATTGTCAGGACGGTGGTGAAGGGCGACAGCCAGCAATCGTTTTCCAACACTGGTTTCTCCATGTATGAAGATGTTTTTTTCTTCCCGATTCGCGGCATATATTTTCTCAAGGGAATTTTTCAGAGGCTCAGATTTTGTTAAGAAGCTGATTCCTGAAAGGTGATAATCTTCTGCACTGACTATGAATTTTTCCGAAAGTTCCTCAACTTTGAACTCCTTACACACATCCTCGAATCTTTCTACGATGTCCGCAAGCAATTCCTCGACCTCATTTTCAGGTATTTTGAAATACCTCTTGCTCATCTCCCTGAACTCCTCCTGTGCTTCAACAACAGCAGGGAAAAGGATTGCCCGCGCTGCGGACTCGCTGACGTCCATTAGCTGGAAAAGCTGATAGGATTTATAGTTTACAGAAAATCTTGCTGGATGGCTAAAAAGTTCTATGCGCTGACCATCCTCTGAAAATATAAAATTCATGATGTTTATTAGTTCCTTATAGATTCTGGGCGACACGGTATTTTTGTCAAGCTGCTTTAAGAGATTTGTCTTGAACAATCTTTCTTCTATAAAGATTTTATGTTCGATAGGGACTCTGAGCAATAAGTCGCAAATTTTTTTATGTTTAGGATGCTCTGCATACATAAATAAAATCCCGATGGATGACATAATGCCTGCGAAAAATGCCTCTTCGTCTTCTGCTATATCTGCTTTTTCGTTTATAATGGATGCCGCCTCTCCAGCCAGAACCGAATAGCACCATAGCAGCATATATTCTTCATCAAGAAAGTAGTCCTGCTGGAGTATATGCCTCTGGAGACCCTCTGCTCCGATGAGCGATATGGCCTGGGATATGGATGTTATTTCTGCCCTCGTGGTAAGGGCATTAACATTTTGAAGAAGAGAAAAATATAAGCCGGGGTCATATTTGATCAGTCTCGAAACCTTTTGCAGCGGCTCATTTTCATTCTCGATTATAGAGCGGAGGGAGCACACTGTATGTTCAAAGACAGGGATACTCATTAATGTTATAATAATCAATTAATGTATAAAGAGCAAGACTTTGATGTGATTGTCATAGGTGCAGGTCATGCAGGATGCGAGGCAGCCCTTGCATCTGCCCGTCTCGGTCTGGAGACCTGTA
>NZ_DAIOFX010000061.1:0-2863 GCF_036745535.1 Dissulfurispira sp. | reverse complement strand
CATGCAGGATGCGAGGCAGCCCTTGCATCTGCCCGTCTCGGTCTGGAGACCTGTATTTTCACCATCAATATCGACACCATTGCACAGCTTTCGTGCAATCCCGCCATAGGAGGGCTCGCAAAGGGCCATATTGTGCGCGAGATCGATGCCCTCGGCGGGGAGATGGCAAGGGTTACGGACATATCAGGAATCCAGTTCAGGATGCTGAACCTTTCAAAGGGGCCTGCTGTCTGGTCTTTAAGGGCACAGGCAGACAGGGTTCTATACAGAAACAACATGAGACACTCCCTCGAAAGACAGGAAACCCTTGCAATAAAACAGGGCATGGTTGAAAAGATAGTGGTTGAAGACAATATGGTTAAGGGGATTATTACATCCCTTGGCATTTATTATGGAGCACGGGCTGTGATTGTCACAACAGGTACATTTTTAAAGGGGCTTATGCATATAGGTCTTGAGAGCTTTCAGGCTGGAAGGGCAGGAGAATTCCCATCCATAGGGCTGTCGGATTCTTTAAGGAACTTAGGTCTTAAAATGGGAAGGCTGAAAACAGGCACTCCACCGAGGCTTGATGCAAGGAGCATTGATTTTTCAAAGACCACACCGCAACATGGTGACGATCCACCTTCACCCTTTTCTTATTCCACAGAAAAAATAACAAACCCTCAACTGCCATGCTATATAACATACACAAATAAAAAGACCCACGAGATAATCCTCGGAAGCCTTGACAGGTCACCCCTTTACAGCGGAAGGATAAAGGGTATCGGACCGAGGTATTGTCCCTCAATAGAGGACAAGGTTGTGAGATTTTCTGAGAAGGAAAGGCATCAGGTATTCCTGGAGCCAGAAGGTCTTGAAACAACGGAATATTATGCAAACGGGATATCCACAAGCCTTCCCTACGATGTTCAGGTAAAACTCGTGAGGAGCATAGAGGGCTTGGAGAATGCAGAAATCATGAGGCCGGCATATGCCATTGAGTACGACTTTGTGTATCCCACACAATTAAGACATAGCCTTGAAACTAAAGGCATAGACGGCCTATTCCTGGCAGGACAGATAAACGGGACATCGGGCTATGAAGAGGCAGCAGCACAGGGATTAATTGCCGGTATCAATGCCGCACTGAAATTAAAAGGTAAAGAGCCGCTTATTCTTGGAAGGGATGAGGCATACATCGGCGTGCTGATAGACGACCTCGTAACAAAAGGCACCTGCGAGCCTTACAGGATGTTCACTTCGAGGGCAGAGTACAGGCTTTTATTGCGACATGACAATGCAGATTTCAGATTGATGGACAGGGGATACGGCATTGGCCTTGTGAAAGAAGACGTTTATGAAAGATTCAGAGAAAAAAAGAGGTTAATGTTTAACGAGGTTGAAAGGCTTAAAAGAGTGCGTCTTAAGCCTTCGGAAGAAATTAACGATGTCCTTTCATCCATCGGCACATCTGCAATAAGTGAAGATACTGCTCTGGATAAGATACTTAAACGGCCTGAGATAAAATATGATTTCATAAAAAAATTCGCTCCTGCTCCTGAGGCTTTAACGTCAGAAATTGAAGGCCTTGTGGAAATTAGTGTCAAGTACGATGGCTATATTCAGAAACAGATGGAGATGGCGGAAAGGTTGAAAAGGCTTGAATCAAAAAAAATACCGGCAGGACTTGATTATAAATCTATTCCGGGATTATCGAAGGAAATTGTAGAGAAGCTTTCCGAAATCCAGCCTGAAACAATTGGTCAGGCAAGCAGGATGCCGGGAATCACGCCTGCTGCAATATCCATAATATTGGTTGCGGTGGAGAGGCATTGGAAAGAGAAGAACTTCTGAGAAAAGGTCTGAAAGAGTTAGGATTTACACCCTCGGCATCAATTCTTAGCCAGTTTGATAAGTATCTCTACGAGCTTAAAAAATGGAATCGTGCTTACAACCTTACTGCATTAAAGAGCGACGAAGATATAATCATAAAGCATTTCCTTGACTCCCTCTTGTACCTCAAGGTCATACCTGAAGGGCAATGGAGTATTTGCGACATAGGCAGCGGTGCTGGCTTTCCAGGAATACCAATGGCCATTGTGAGGCCTGAGTTTAATATCGTCCTCATCGAGCCATCAAGGAAAAAATCGGCATTTTTAAGGCACATTAAGAGAACCCTTCCGCTTCTTAATGCTGAGGTAATGGAATCAAGAATAGAGGATGTCAAAGGAAGGCTCTTTGACGTTGCTGTAACAAGGGCACTTTTCAGTGTCATGGATTTGATAAAAAAGGCAGGACATATTTTGAGGAAAAACGGATTTTTTGTGCTGAACAAAGGGCCAAAGTTTGAAGATGAAATCAGCCACCTTCCTGGCGATGTTAAATTCGAAGTTATTTCAGTCACTTTGCCATGCACCCCTTTACAAAGGAATCTAATAAAGGTTAAAATACTTTAGTAAAGGAATTAGAGGCATAGCCAGTTCTGCTAACTTTTTGAAAAGCAAAGCTTATTGTCCATATAGATTAATCCCCTTGACATTAATAGCAGAAGCTGTTATTCTATTATTAGAAGATGTTCTTTGATCATGCCTTTCTCTGCAGTACCTTAAGGCTTAGGTGAGCTGAGGGAACAATAAGAGTATGGGAGCCAGTGAGTAAGTGTAGTGATGCACGCCCCAAAACGCCAAAGATTTGGAAGTGCGGGGAAGCCTAAACGCTTACCAAGGTACCCACTTAGAAAAGAGCCTCTGTGAGCTCAGACCAAAGGTGCTGCGGGGATTTTTGTTCTTTGAAAACTACTGGTAGATTCTGTCAATGAATTTGAGTTTTCAGAAAAACTATTGAGAGTTTGATCCTGGCTCAGAACGAACGCTGGCGGCGT
>NZ_DAIOFX010000060.1:0-10213 GCF_036745535.1 Dissulfurispira sp. | reverse complement strand
ACATAGTCAAGAAAAAACCTTATAAAATAGTGAAGAATCCGTTAAAATCGTAAGAACAGCACAGTATAATCATTCCTAAATTAACATTATACCGCATCTATATAATTTAAAGGTTTTGTTATGCTGGATAAGTAAGTCCGTTGGTAAATATTTTAAAAGTTATATTTGTAATACGCCGCGCAGCTTCCCTCTGTGCTCACCATGCAGGCGCCGACAGGTTTCTCAGGCGTGCATGCCTTTCCGAAGAGAGGACATTCTGAGGGTATTTTTATGCCCCGCAAAACTAAGCCGCACTGGCAGCCTTTTGGCTCTGCAATATCTGACACATCTATATTGAAAACAACCTCTGCATCCCTGTGCCTGTACTTTTCTCTTAATCTCAGTCCGCTATTCGGCAGCAATCCGATTCCTCTCCAGTAACTATCGCAAGGCTCAAAAAATTCATTTATAAAATCCACAGCCTTTTGATTTCCTGTTTCTGTAACAACGCTTTTATACTGTATTTCCACTGCCGCCCTTTCCTCTGCAATCTGTTTAAGCAGCATGGCTATGCCTGTGAGAATATCGTCAGCCTTGAATCCTGTTATCACGCTGGGCTTTTTATATTTCTCTGCTATAAATTCATACGGATGGATGCCTATTATAGTGCTTACATGTCCCGGCAATATGAAGCCGTCTATATTGACCTCATCGGACTGAAGCAATATATCGAGCGCAGGAGGTACGAGCTTGTTTACGGAATAAACATAGAAATTATCTATCTTCTGCTTCTCTGCCTCGAATAGAGTGCCTGCGACAGACGGGGTTGTGGTCTCAAATCCAGCGGAAAAGAAAACGACCTTTTTATTGCCATTCTCCTTTGCGATATTCAGACAATCGAGCGGAGAATAGACTATCCTTATATCAGCGCCTTCTGCCTTTGCCTCGGATAATGATTTTTTCCCGCCCGGGACGCGCATCATGTCTCCGAATGTGCATAGTATCACATTGTCCAACATTGAAAGGGCAATGGCTTTATCAATATCTTTGATTGAAGTCACGCATACAGGACATCCGGGGCCGCTCAATAATCTAAGGCCTTCGGGCAAAAGGCTTCTTATACCGTGCTTGAATATGGCAACCGTATGCGTCCCGCAAACCTCCATGAGATTTATGGGACGGCCTATTTTATTATAGAAATTTTTAATCAGGCCGATCATTATGTAAGTATATCAAAAGTTGTATATTGTGTGTTGACAAATACCTTCATTTAACTAATAATTTGTTTAAATCAGCATATGAAAATAAGGGAGGAAACAATGGAACCCGGGCCAAAGACAAAAATTCATGACTTGTTAAAAAAATATCCCTTTGTAAAAGACTTCCTTATAGCCTTTAATCCGCAGTTTAAGGCATTGGACAATCCCTTTATGATGAGGACAATAGGCAGGCTGGCTACACTCAGCAAGGTAGCGATCATTGGAGGGGTTGAAATTCAAAAGCTCATTTCAGCAATAGCAGATGAGATAGAAGACAAAACTGGTGAGACCATCGAGATTAGCAGTATACCGCCTGATGAAGAGATCGATGAATACAAAAGGCTCGAAATATTAAAGGATATCATAAGGGATCTCCACAAGGGCGTTGATGTGAAGATAGTGAAAAAGAGGTTCCACGAATTGATAAAGGATATAGACCCATCAGAGATAGCGAATATGGAGCAGCAGCTCATACAGGAAGGCATGCCAGAGGAAGAGGTAAAAAGATTGTGCGAAGTCCATGTGGAGGTGTTCAAGGAATCCCTCGAAAAAAAGGTCATGCCGGGTCTGCCTGCAGGGCATCCTGTGCATACCTACATGCTCGAAAACAGGGCTGCTGAAGATATACTCAATGAAATAAAAAAGATAGAAGACCCTGTCAAAGAACGTCAAAAATTGCTTTCTCTGCTTGATCGCCTTTCGGAGATAGAGCGACATTATGTAAGGAAGGAAAACCAGCTCTTCCCCGTGCTTGAGGCAAAAAGGCATATCAGGGCCTTCAAAGGTCATGTGGGCGCTCCATGATGATATCCGCATAATGCTAAAAGACGTGAAGGCTAAGACGCAGGATTCCGCCATTACTGAAAAGGCTGTAAAGGCCCTTGCTCATATGATAAACGACATGATCTACAAGGAAGAGCATATACTCTTTCCCATGGCCCTCGAGACATTGAGCGAAGATGACTGGACAAAGGTGAGGCAGGGAGAGGATGAGATAGGATATGCATGGATAAAACCTGCGGATGAATGGCGTCCTTTGGGGGTGTTTTTCCAGCAGGCGCTACTGACAGAAAAGGTTGGAAGCTTAAACCTCGATACAGGACAGCTAACTGCCGATCAGGTAAACCTTGTTCTTACCCATCTGCCTCTTGATATATCGTTTGTCAATGAAAATGACGGGGTTGTTTATTACTCCCAGACTGCAGAGAGGGTATTCCCGAGAAGTCCGGGCATAATCGGCAGGAAGGTTCAGAACTGCCATCCTCCAAAGAGCGTGGATATGGTCGAAAAGATACTTCAGGAATTTAAGTCAGGGAATAAGGATTCTGCCGAGTTCTGGATACAGATGAAGGGAAGGTTTATCCATATACGATACTTTGCTGCGCGTGACAGAAACGGGAATTATCGGGGCACGCTGGAAGTGAGCCAGGACGTCACAGGAATCAAGCGGCTCGAAGGAGAAAAACGCCTCCTCGACTGGGATTAAAATACCTTTACAGTAACTTCTTCCCCTGCATCGAGCCCGAGCTTATTTTGTGGAATAACAACAATTCCGTCAGCCCTGACAAGGGTGGTTATTAAGCCTGATTTGCCGAGTACAGGGATGGCTGATAATTCTCCGTTTTTCTCTTCGAGATAGACCCTTATGTGGTCTTCCCTGCCTGCTGCAGAGGCCATATTTTTGGCCATTTTAGCTTTAATGGTTTTAGTAAAGTTTTTTCTTGAATTAAGACCGCCGAGCCTTTCCATTACAGGCTTTACGAAGAGGTCAAAACACACAACAGTGGCAGCAGGATGTCCCGGAAGTCCTAAAATGGGCTTATTATTCACAACACCTCCTATCATGGGTTTTCCGGGCTTTAGAGATACACCATGGAAAAGCACGCCTGGGCCGCCGTATATCTGGGCAATGTCGTCTATAATCTGTGCTGTCATATCTTTTGTGCCGGCAGAGGTGCCTCCGCTTATCAGAACCATATCGGAATCCTGCAATGCCCCTTCCATTGCATCCTTTATAACATCGTAGTCGTCCTTGAATATTCCTTTTTTTGCTGGTATGCCGCCGTGTTCGCTTATCAGACCCGACAATGTAAATGAATTGATGTCCCTCACCTGCCCTAATTTCAGGGGCCTGCTTGCAGGCACTATCTCATCCCCTGTGGAGATTATCGATACTATAGGCTTTCTGAAGACATCTATCTCTGTTATGCCGAGGCCTGCAAGTGCTCCTATGTCCTGCGCCCTCAGTCTATGACCTTTTGTGAGAATTGTTTTACCTTTTTTTATGTCCTCGCCCTTCTGGATCACATTTTCATTTGGCGCAATAGACCTCATAACCTCTATCATGTCGTCGGAAACCGTCTGGGCATGTTCGAGCATTAAAACCGCATCAGCACCCTCTGGAAGCATCCCGCCTGTTGGTATCTTTGCCGACTCTCCAGTGCCCAATTTGAAATCAGGGACAGATCCCATGAATATTTCGTGTTTGACCGCAATATAAACAGGTGAGTTTTCCTTTGCGCCGAATGTATCTCTCGAATTCAATGCATAACCGTCAACGGTAGAGCGGGAAAAGGCAGGAAGGTCTTCGGGGGAAATGACATCTGATGCTATGATATATCCATAGCATTCCTCTATCTTCAGTCTTTCGATTGGTAAGTTACCTTCTGATATGGCAGCTAAAACACGCTCAAGCGCCTCTATGGGTAAGAGATAATTTTTATCGAACATGCATTAAGGTTATCAGAATCGGAAATCATTTTTCTACATGTTTAAGCCTAAACCCTTTTCTTTCCCATTTTTTGCTCATACATGAACGCATCTGCCTTGCCGATGAGATCGTCGAGGTAATATGGTTGTGCCGGGTCATAGACCGCTGTACCAACGCTGATTGACAGCTTGTAGCTTCTGTTTGCCTGCTCATTGTGCGATTCAATGTTTTTGCTCAGGCGCTCCTTGAGGATATTTTCGCTATCCACGGATGCATCGCTCACAAGCACCGCGAACTCATCGCCTCCAAAACGGGCAATAACATCAGAGTCGCGAAACGTCTCACGTAAAACCAGCGCTGTTTCTTTTATGGCCATGTCTCCCGTATGGTGGCCGAGGTTGTCATTTATCAATTTCAGATCATCCATATCCACAAAAAAGAGCATCATCTCTTTCTTAGTCCTGTCTGCAATCTTGATCTGCTGCTGCGCAAATGTCAAAAATCCACGTCTGTTATATAGGCCCGTCAGTTCATCATTGAGGGATAAATCCCTGAGTTCCTGCTTCAGTCTATGGCTTTCTGTGACATCCCTAAAATACCATATCCTTGCATATGGTATGCCTTCCGGCAAAAGCACAGGCCCTGTAAATCTATCAAAGATTCTTCTGTCATTCAATAATATCTCATCCTTTGACGTCTCATACCGATTTTCATACAGGTATTCCACCTTTGAAATAAACTCCTCGGCGTCTTTCAAAAATGGAAGGATATAATCGAGGAGTTTTCTGTCATCAAAGGTCTGTATTAATTCTTCAGGTATTCCCCACATCTCGGCAAATCTGGAGTTATAGTTTAATACCTTCCTTTTTTCATCTATTACCCGAATGCCGTCTATGGATGTCTCCTGCTGGGCCTTTGAAGCGTTTAAGCAGCTCTCCATCGAGCCTGTGCTCCTCTTCCCTGAGCAATACAGTCTCCATCATCTCTTTCATTGAATGGGACAGGTCAGCCAATTCATCCTCATGGCCCTCACCGACAGAAGCAAGCATTTGCCTTGTAGCAGGAGAAAAGGCATGTTCACGGGCAAATTGGTCAGAAGATGAGTCCAGATGCATAATCCTCTTGACAGTGTCGGTTATCTACGACCCCAGTGTAATCCATATGAGAATAAGCATAAAGCTCAAGCCGGCAGCTCCAAACAGAACGCTCTCCCATACTGAAAAAGGAGGAATAATCCGATGCTGCAGGATAAGAAGGGGCGTCTCCTCATCTGTTTCCTCTGCATTCCTGTCCCATGGCACGACACGCTGCTCATAACGGATACCCTTGGAAACAAGGGAGCCGCTATAGCCGTGACTCACCCGGTCTTTGCCTATATCGCCAATAGAACTGGCTAACACATTGTTCCCGTAAGTAACAAACAATTCTGTATGTGGATAGGCCAGATAATAAAGGAGGGCATTATCCAGAGCCTTGAACAAAAACAGATGCCCCATGCCGTCCTTTCCCAGCCATAAAGGCTGGCTGAACACACGGTAAACCTTTTCTCCAGTCTTGCTATGAAACCATCGTTTGACCGGGTCAATTACTATTGAAAGATCGTCAGGTACTGCTCCATGCTGGAATTTTATCCTGCCAGCGGCATCGCCGATGACAAGTGCATCGAACATTTCTTTGGTCTCCCCTGCTGTCAAATAAGCATAAAGGCGGGGCCACCTGTTTTTCTCAAAATCCATGAGGCGTAATGCCTCTATGCCCGCTCTGTTGCATACGGCCTCCCTCTCCCATTCCGTATTCAAGGCCTGCAAGCGGTTATTGAAGTGCTGGCGCGAGTCGTCACCCATGCGAACAGCAAACCGTTCCATGGTAACGAAGTAAAATATACAATACCAACGAATGTGATAATTAGTGTCACACCCAGAACGTATAACAGGCGCAGCGTTGCCTGTCGTCTCAGGGTAATGCGAACTGCCATATTTACTCTTTCCTTCCTGCCCAGCGATCCATTACCATCTTTTCAAGAACCAGAGACATGGCCTTTGGATCAGTGCCTAAGGTCTGATGGAAAAATCGCTCTGTTTCATTCAACTGCTTTGTGGAAAAACGGCCGTCTGGGCTGTAGATACGGGGATATTTTTTCAATGCGGCAATCAGAAATTTCTTTTCCTCGGTATCGGTAATTTGCAATTTTTCTGCGATCTGTTCAGGTGTATGTGCAGCCACCCACCGGAGGGTTCGCTGCAGGATTTTTATCATTATCTCGGCCTTGCGCGGCTCGCTCTGGATAAGGTCGGAACGGGTTGATAGGACTGCATGCAGAAAGCCGCCGCCGGGGATGGAGCGTGCTGTCTGAGGGTCGCCCAGATTCATCAGGAAAAAGACCTTGCCATCCGATAAAAGACGTGTGGCAAAAGGCTCATCACCCATGACGGCATCCACCATGCCGCTTAAAAGCATTGAAGACTGCTCATTCCAGCTCTGTCCTGCCGGGATTATGCGCACCTGCCCTGGAGATACGCCGGCAGATCTCAAAACAAGTTCCATAAGCTGCTGGGATGTGGTTTTGCTTGTCAGGGAACTCGTATTGACTCCGAGAACGCGTCCCTTGAGGTCAGAGATTCTCTTAACCTTCTCCCTGAGATCAGAGCGCACTATGACACGGCAAAGGCATCACTCCCAGTAGCCATAGGAACATCACGCTAAAAAGGTAAATAATTTTTTTGTTTGCATACTCTGGCGGGAAAATTTTATAGAGGGCTTTTACTCAAAACAGAGGCATCTTCGCCGTTCTGCAGCAAATCCAGAATGCCGGCTATGGATTCGTCATGGAGATTACAGATATGTTTTTTATCGAGTCCCCTTTTCCTCTGCTTATTAAAGACAGAAAGGAATACCATCCCCTTATATATCCTTTTGTTTGTATTAAAAGAGAATATGAACCTGTCGAGCGAGCTTTCGAGGAACCTGTCGTTTCGCCTCTGAACCGCCCTGTTGATAGTCATAGACTCAAGCCAATATGCCTTGTTTATCAGGCTGTCAGCCTTCATCTCGATCCATGCATGTCCAACATTCCATTTATCTTCTGTAAGTGCTTCATGGGCGACCGTGTCTGCGGCTAAGTGGCTCAGATAGCCGTATACGAATGCCTTTTCAGGCCCTTTCTTTGCCTGTTCCATGAGCTTCAGTCCCATATCCCAGCTATGAGAGCTTTTATCGTCAGGGAGATATTTCTTCCCCAGTATCATATCAGCCATGAGGTTTCCGTAAAGGAAGTCCTGCCTGTATTTCCTTAAGAGGGTCATTATTCCTGCAGGGATAAGCGGTGCATAGGAATATATTTCGCTTCCAAGATAAATATGGGTCAATGGCCCCCATGCAAAGGAAAATGATGGTACGAGTAAAAATCCAATTAGAAATAATAAGAATATCATGATTATATCTCCTTCAATAAATTAAGCAATAATCTCACACCGATGGCTGTAGCGCCTTTTGGCATATATGGCTTGTCCTTGTCATTCCATGCAGTGCCTGCTATGTCAAGATGAACCCACGGGGTATCGCCTGCGAACTCCTTGAGGAAATAACCTGCTGTCACAAGGGAGCCGTTTTTCCCCCACTGTTCTTTATATCAGCCGCATCGCTCTTTATATAATCCTTATACTCGTCATAAAGCGGCATCTGCCATACCCTTTCATAGGTATTTTCCGAGGCCATCTTCAGCTTTTCCATAAGATCATCTCCATTGCCCATCATTGCCATGGCCTCATTACCGAGGGCAATTGAGCATGCACCTGTTAGCGTGGCTATATCAATCACGGCCTTTGGCTTATAATATTTTATTGCATATCCAATGGCATCTGCAAGGGCGAGCCTGCCCTCAGCATCTGTATTTATTATCTCTATTGTCTTTCCTGTTATCGTCTTAACAATATCACCCGGCTTTGATGCACTGCCTCCCGGGAGATTCTCTGTAGCAGGAAGGATACCTACTATATTTACAGGCAATTCCAGTTCCGAAGCCGCCTTAATTATGGCAAGGACAGAAGCACCGCCTGACATGTCGTATTTCATCTTTTCCATTCCTTCGGCAGGCTTCAGGGATATTCCGCCGCTGTCAAAAGTTATGGACTTGCCCACAAGGGCCAATGGCCCACCCTTTCCACCTTTATACTCAACTATGATTAATTTCGGAGGTTCAGCAGAGCCTTTAGACACAGAGAGATAAGCACCCATACCCTCTTTTTCTATGTCTTTTTTCTCTAATACTTTAACCTTAATCTTCTTGCCCGAAATAGACTTTGCGACATTACTCAAAACAGTAGGGGTCATGTCATTGGACGGTGTATTTACAAGATCTTTTGCAAAATTCACGGCAGAGACAGATGTCTGAAGCCACTTAAAAGGAATGTCCTTATCCGTGCCGAGAATGGTTGCTGTCTTTATCTCCTTGCTGTTTTCTGATTTTTTGTATTTTCGAATTTATAGAGACTTAAAAGTCCGCCCTCCATGAAATAAAAAACAGGCCTCTGTGATGCCTTGAAACTCTTTGGCAGATAATCGAATATACCGCTGGATACAGCAATATCCTTAACTCCTATATCCCTGAGAAAGGAAAATGCCTTGCCTCCTGCCTGCCTTATCCTGTCGGTTGTTATATCGGATTGTTTGCCAAGCCCTATAAGCAAGATTCTATCGGAATTTATATTCCTGACATGAAGCAGGGCGGTCTGATTCTGTTTGCCTGTGAATTCCTTTGAATTGATTACCCTTCTTATGAAGCCGCCGGTTATGGAATCTATATCTGAATAAATATCTATGGAATTATTCTCGAAGAGGGGAAGGACCAATGCATCCGCTTTTATCCCTTCTTCCGGTATGTTTTTAATAAGGATATTCATTACGACTGGTTCTTATCGGCCTGTGTTATTGTATATTTTGGGGAACGGTTGTATTTGCTCATTGCCTTATCGATCCCTTCCGTTACAACCGCCGTAACAGCACGGGATGCATATATTATAACATCTTTTATAAGATTTTTCTCAGGTGGTTTAAAATTCTGAAGGACATATTCTTCAACAGGGATGGTTTTATCACGCCCTATTCCAACCTTAACACGCACAAAATCCTTTGTTCCAAGTTCCTGTATTATAGATTCGATTCCCCGATGCCCGCCGGATGAGCCGCCCCGTCTGATCTTTATAGCCCCTGCATCGATATCGAGATCATCATGCACCACTATCAGCCTGTCCATCAAATTATCTGCAGATATATTGGCCTTTTTTAGTATCTTCTTTACAGCAAGTCCACTTCTGTTCATAAAAGTAAGGGGCTTTAGAAGGATAACATTGACTCCTTCTATAGCCCCTTTGCCGATCATATAGACATCCCTTTCTTCCAAAGGGATATTATATTCTTCCGAAAGCCGGTCTATTACCCTGAAACCTATATTATGGCGGGTTGCAGAGTATTTACTTCCAGGATTGCCTAAACCAGCGATAACCCACACACGCAAAGAGGGGACTTTATGTCCCCCTTTTGAAATCCCCCCTAAAGTAGCACAAAAATATTTCAGCACCATCTATACTTTTATTTTTCTTCTTCCTTCTTGCCCTTCTTGATAACTTCGGGCTCAACAGTCTCGGCAGGAACTGCTGCCGGTGCTGCCACCTCTTCCTTGACCGCTATGACCGTTGCCAGAACCTCATCAGGGTCTGTCAAGACTTTGATGCCCTCTCCTAATTTTAAGTCGCTGACATGAATAGACTGACCGAGACCCATATTGGTGACATCCACATCAACGTGGCCGGGGATTTTATCAGGCAGACACTCGATCTCTATCTCCCTCAAGCCATGCTGGAGAATTCCTTTGTCCCTCTTAACACCGATTGCCTCGCCTTTTATAACCACATGCACCATGACCCTTATTGCCTCTGTGGCTGATATTTCCTGAAAGTCTACATGAAGAAGATTACCCATAACAGGGTCTACCTGGTAGTCCTTGACAATGGCCTGTTTCGTGTCATCTGGGAACTGGAGATTAACGATTACCCGCTCTCCTGCCGTCTTGCTGATAAACCGGGAGAGTTCCTTTCTAGAAAGCTGTACTGGCAGAGAGTTTCCCCCTTTATATAGAATGGCAGGGATAACGCCACTCCTTCTTAATGACCTTGCTCCGCCTTTGCCTGATTTCTCCCTTTTTTCTACACCGAGCGTTACTTTTTCCATATTTCCTCCTATTATTAGTAAATGAGTTAATAAGTAAATG
>NZ_DAIOFX010000059.1:0-10742 GCF_036745535.1 Dissulfurispira sp. | reverse complement strand
GACGCCCCTTTTTTATTGGGAAGATTTGAGCTATTAAATCAGATGAATTCTTTTTAACAAATCAAGGCTTTTTATAACAAAATCTTCAATTCCTATTTGCTCTGTTTCAACATGCAGGGAAGGTTTTTCTAAGGGATGCTCGTGATAAAAACCGCCTTCTTTATCTATCCCATAGATTCTCTGACCTCCAACAATCAGCGCCATATTTGTTTTTTTCTTTTTTAATATTTGCATAAATCTGTATGAATATATCAGGCGAAAAGCCTACTCTTGAAATTAATGTGATGTCTGAATAGTCTAAATATAAAATCTTTAATCCATATCTGCCGGCAATATCTTGTAATATCTGTATTAATTCTTCAATAGCCATTATCAGCTTTTTTTATTTTGTCTATTTTTTCCTGAAGATGTCTAATGCCCTCTACTGCATGTTCCCAATCCATTGCATCCTTCTCCACTTCCCATGAAAAATCTTTTTCTTTCACAATATTTTTTTCTTCAAATTCATTGAAACTCATTTCATATTTCTTTTTTAATCGCTCATCTGTAAGTTTGTATAAGATAATTTTTTTTTCATACTCAGCTAAAAGTGCCTCTTTTATCTCCTTTTCTGAAACCAGATCAAGAATCTTCATTTGTATCACCCCCTATTGTTTGAATTCTCTATACAACTTCTATTTCATTATAACACAGAAACTTGTATGAACAATAAGAACAGTGGGACAGCCTGACGGTTCTATTTTTCAGGGGCGTTTAGACGCCTCTTTTTTGTTGGGAAGATTATAAAGGCTTTACCCTGCCTCTGATGCAAAGCGATTTGACAAATATATGTTCTTTGTGCTACATTGTCTTACAATATTAAGGGGGTTGTCAAAATGAAAGAGACGATTACCATAAGGTTTTCTGAAGAATTACAGAGAGAACTGAACATTGTAGCAAAAACCGAGAAGGCATCAAAAAGTGAGATTATCAGGGAAGCCGTTACCCGTTATCTCGCTGTAAAAAGATTCCAGCAGTTAAGAAAGAAGGTTTTGCCCTTTGCCGAGGCAGAGGGACTGCTGACGGATGAGGATGTCTTTAAAGCAATCTCATGAAGGTTGTGCTGGATACCAATGTAATTGTTGCTGCCTTTGCAGCCAGAGGTCTATGTGCCGAGATATTTGAAGTATGCCTTTTAGACCGCATTATTGTTTTAAGCGATTTCATCCTTTCAGAAGTAGAAGAAAAACTTATTAGCAAGATACACTTGCCTCAAGGTATCGTCCATGAAATAATTGATTATTTAAGGGGACAAGCGGAAATAGTTAGTCCCAAAGAGGTAAAAGGGTCAGTCTGTAGAGATAAAGCCGATTTAAATATAATAGGAACTGCATTAAGCGGCAATGCCAGATTTATTATAACAGGAGACGAGGATTTGCTGATTTTAAAAAAATATAAGGGTGTTAAAATGATCACCCCAAGAGAATTCTGGAGACTATTAAAAGGTTAAAGTAGAAAAATGGGACGGCAGGCTGTCCTTTTTTTATTGGGGGAAATGATAAAATAAGCACAATTAAAGATTCTTAAAAAAGGATTTAATCTCGGGACAAAAGGCAAAATTACATGGACAAGAGAAGAACTCCATAATAAAAGCTTTTAATGTCAAAAAAGTATATATTAGCCCTGCTAACTGCTGTTGCTGCATTTGGTGTCTATGCCAATGTGCTTAATAGCGGTCTTGTCTGGGATGACCATTACCATGTCAGCAGATTCTCGCTGAGGTTTAATTCTCTTGCCTCCCTTTTTTTGCCAACAGACCTGAAGGGTGCCATCATGGTCTTTTACAGGCCATTAATCGGGCTTACCTATCTTTTTGATTATTCCATATGGTTTGATAATCCGTTTGGGTATCATTTGACCAATATACTGTTTCATGCTGCAAATACACTTCTTTTATATTTCATAACCAATAAGGTTTTTAAATCAGCAACAGTTGCCTTTTTGTCTTCGATGCTTTTCGCTGTCCATCCGATTCATACAGAATCGGTATCATGGATTTCAGGCAGGACTGATGTAGTAGCAACAACATTTGTTTTTCTTTCAATGCTTGCCCATATTGAATTTAAAGAAAGAGACAATAAGATAGCTATCATCCCTGCTGCATTATTTTTTGCCCTTGCGATGTTTTCAAAAGAAATAGCCGTTGGTGCAATTATAGTATTTGCAATGTATGACCTGATAATATCTGAACAAAAGAGATTAGAACCATTGCCGTATATTTGCTATGGGGCATTAATTATTTTATATCTTATAATGCGCCAGGCATATCTTGCCAATACGGTTGTGGAGATGAACTTTAAACCCTTTACTGATATATCAACCATATTTTTTTCTTCAATAGCTTTTTATTTATACAAGTTTTTCTACCCGGTTAACTTGAATCTTTATATTTTTGAAATACCATATAAATCTCTTTTTTTAATGGCAGGTATATTTTTATTCGCAACATTAGTGGTGCTCTTTATAAAAAAGAAAAGGATTTATTTTTTTCTGATTGCATCTTTTCTGATAACAATTATGCCTTCTATTTCAGGTGCCTTTACAACGGTCTTATCTCCACCCTTTGCCGAGAGGTATTTATATCTTCCTTCAGCCTTTCTATGTATCGGGGTTGCTTATAGCGCCTCAAAGTTTGAAAAATATAGCAAATATTGCATAATCCCTGTTGTGCTTGTTCTTGCTATTCTCACATATAACCGGAACGAACTGTGGAAAAGTGAATTATTGCTCTGGGAAGATACTATAAAGAAAACTAATCACTGGTATCCAAAAAGTGAATATGCGAGGACATTGCTTTCTCAAGGAAAGCTGAACGAAGCATTAAAAGCCTCTGAAGAATCACTGTCTCAAGCTATTAGTGAAAATACTAATGCAAAATCACTATCCAAAATATACAATAACATCGGGCGTGTATATGTAGAAGATGGCAATTCCGATACTGCTACTGTTTATTTCAATAAAGCCATAGAGAGCAGCAGAACCAATCCAATTCCCTATCATAATCTTGGAGAGATCTTATTAACCAAAGCAAAAAATGAACGAAATAACAGGCTCTTTAACTTGAAACAGGCTGAAAGTTATTTCACAAAGGCTATCGAAAATGACCCGTATCTATTCGAGTCGTATCTGGGTCTCGGTGATGTGTTTTTTATGTCAGGAGATTTAAAGACTGCTGAATCTTGCTATTTAAAGGTTATAAAACTGGCTCCAAATACTTCATATTCTGCTGAGGCTGTAAAAGGACTTTTGAGACCGGAAATGTTGAAGGTAAAATAAAAATGACAGAATTTTCAGTGATAATACCTGCCTATAATGAAGGTGAAACTATATTTCAGAATCTTATAACCGTTTCAAAAACTATAAGGGCGGAGAATATCGACTTTGAGATAATCCTCGTTGACGACGGCAGCTCTGATAATACATTTGCTGAGGCTAAAAGGGCATCCGAGCATTCGAAAGAGATAAGGGTTGTCCATTATGAGCATAATGCAGGGAAAGGGACTGCATTCAGAACAGGTTTTGAGAACAGTTGTGGTAAATATATTGCTTTATTGGATGCTGACCTTGACTTTCATCCATCTCAGTTATTAAAAATGCTTAATATGTTGCAGCAGACAGGTTCAGATATTGTTATAGGTTCAAAGTATCATCCAGAATCAAAGGTAAATTATCCCTTTCTGAGAAGGATAATGAGTAAGGGATATGCTTTTTTGGTGAAACTCCTCTTTAAAATGCCTTTCAGGGATACCCAGTCAGGGATAAAGGTGTTTAAAAGGGAAATCCTTGGATCCGTTTTGTCATCCATGACTAAGAGTAAGGGGTATGCCTTTGATGTCGAGATATTGCTGGCTGCATATAAGCAAAATGCGCATATTATCGAACATCCTGTTGTTTTGAACCTTGTAAAAAATAGGCTGGGCTTTCCAGTCAAAATGGTTCTTAATCTCTTTGCAGAGACAATAAAAATCAGGTTTAAATCCTGAATATTTCTCTTGATAAAACATTTGTTATTCAATAAACTAAAAATTATCTAAAAACTTTCCGGAGGATAACGATGCATTTCATCGGACTTGATGCAGGTTCGGTGGCTGTCAAGATTGTTGTCCTTGATAAAAAGGGCAATAAAGTTGAAGGACATTATGTAAGACATTATGGCCATCCTGTCAGGGTATCGCTTAAACTTTTAAAGGAAATTCAGGGGAGATTTCCTGAAAGCTCTCTTTCTGTTACAGGCTCTGCAGGGAAGGCAATTACCTCTGCACTAAAGATAAAGCCCATCAATGAAGTTGTCTCTCAGTTCTATTCCATTAAGAAATTATTCCCTCATATCAATACCGTCATCGAGCTTGGAGGAGAAGATTCAAAGCTCATTATTCTTGAAAACGGCGCGATAAAGGACTTCTCCATGAATTCTGTCTGTGCTGCCGGCACAGGCTCTTTCCTTGAGCAGCAGGCAGAGAGATTGAGGCTCAGCATAGAGGAATTCAGCGAAATTGCCGCAAGATCAAAGAGGCCCTCCAAGATTGCGGGCAGGTGCAGTGTCTTTGCCAAGTCGGACATGATACACCTGCAGCAGATCGCAACCCCTATTGAGGATATCATTGCCGGGTTATGTTTTGCGGTTGCAAGGAACTTCAAAGGAACTATTGCAAAAGGCAGGGACTTGAAACTGCCGGTTTCATTTCAGGGCGGTGTGGCTGCCAATAGAGGAATGGTAAGGGCGTTCAGAGAGGTCTTTGATCTCGATGAACTCTTTGTTCCTGCTGATTTTGCATTTATGGGCGCATTGGGCGCTGCCTTGAAGGACATGGATGAAGGCCTTGTAAATACTTTTAATCTGGAAGATTTAGAGCAATTCCTTTCATCCGCACAATTCTCAGAAAAAGGTCATGCACCTTTAATATCAGAAGGGGATGGATTTTTTGAAAGACACCTTAAAGGCTGTAATGCGTTATCCGTAATGAGTAATGGGTCTTTAAACTCATCACTCATCACGCATCACGCATCACGTGGTAAAGCTTATCTTGGCATCGACATTGGTTCTATAAGCACAAATCTTGCTGTGATTGATGAGGAAGGAAATCTGCTGGCCAAGCGTTATCTCATGACTGCGGGCAGGCCCATCGAGGCTGTAAAACAGGGGCTTGAAGAGATATATGCCGAAATAGCAGACAGTGTAGAGATTGCAGGCGTTGGCACCACAGGCTCAGGCAGATACATGATTGCAGACTATGTTGGTGCCGATATTGTGAAGAACGAGATTACTGCACAGGCAACTGCTGCAATATTTATCGACCCGCGTGTGGATACCATATTCGAGATAGGAGGACAGGATTCAAAGTATATCTCCATAAGGGACGGCATTATTGTTGATTTTGAGATGAACAAGGCATGTGCTGCAGGAACAGGCTCTTTTTTAGAGGAGCAGGCTGAAAAGCTCGGTATCTCTGTAAAAGGCGAGTTTGCAGAGTGCGCCTGCCATTCAGAAAGCCCGTGCAGGCTTGGAGAGCGATGCACTGTTTTTATGGAAAATTCCCTTATGGCCAATCTCCAGAGGGGCGCTGACAAAGACGACCTCCTTGCAGGGCTCGCATACTCTATTGTGCAGAATTACATTAATAGAGTAGTCGCGGGCAAACCCATTGGTGAGAACATCTTCTTTCAGGGAGGCGTAGCCTTTAACAAGGCGGTTGTTGCTGCCTTCGAAAAATATGTCGGCAGGAATGTAACTGTTCCTCCAAACCATGACGTCACAGGCGCTATCGGCATGGCACTTATTGCCAGAGATTATATGAAAGGACGTAATGCGCTATCCGACTCATCACGCATCACTGATCACGCATCACGATTCAAGGGTTTTGAGCTTTCAAAGAAACCGTATGAGATAAGCTCTTTTGAATGCAAGGGATGCCCTAATGTCTGCGAAATAAACAGGGTGAAGGTTCAGGGCGAGGAGGGCTATCTCTTTTACGGCGGAAGGTGCGAGAAATATGATGTGAGACGCTCTCAAAAATCAACACTTCCCGATCTGTTTTCATTCAGGGAAGAAATGCTGTGGAAAGAACATGAAAAGCGTAAAGCGTTATGCGTCTCATCACGCATCACGGATCACGCATCACGGACTAAAATCGGAATTCCATATATATTCTTCTTCCATGATTACTTGCCCTTCTGGTCAACCCTCTTATGGGAACTTGGTTTTGAGGTCATTGTTTCTTCAAAGACAAATAAGCAGATCGTGAACCTCGGTGTCGAGAATGTCATTTCAGAGGCGTGTTTTCCTGTAAAGGTTGCTCATGGACATATCAAATGGCTTAAGGATGCCGGTGTTGATGCCATATTCATTCCCAGCTTTATAAACATAAATCAAAACGGAGATGAGTATAATCGTGGATTATCCTGTCCATATGTCCAGACAATTCCATATGTTTCAAGGGCTGCCATTAAGGACATGAAGACAATTACTCCTGTCATCGATCTCGGTCTTGGTGCAGGTTATCTCAAGAAAGAATTAAAAAGGTCTTTGAGTGAGTATGGCGTGAGGGAGGGAGATATTGAAAGAGCGATTAGAATTGCCCAATCAGCACAGGAAGAATTCCAGAGTGCAATTAAAGAAAAGGGAAGGGAAATATTAGAAAGGGTCAAGGGTCAAGGGTCAAGGGTTATTGTTATCATCGGCAGGGCGTATAATGCCTTTGAT
This sequence comes from Dissulfurispira sp., assembly GCF_036745535.1. Lineage (NCBI taxonomy): Bacteria > Pseudomonadati > Nitrospirota > Thermodesulfovibrionia > Thermodesulfovibrionales > Dissulfurispiraceae > Dissulfurispira > Dissulfurispira sp. The sequence continues at coordinate 4,003 of NZ_DAIOFX010000059.1, read as the reverse complement.
TCCGGTGTTAATCTTGAAATTCCGAAAAAGCTGTCCCATATAGATGTTATTTCAATACCCATGGACATGCTTCCGTTGGATAATGAAAGGCTGAAGAATACATGGCCGAATATGTACTGGAGGTCAGGTCAGAGGATATTAAGGGCAGCGAGGATTGTGAGAAACACGCCTAATCTCTACGCAATTTATATTGGAAATTTTTCGTGCGGCCCTGATTCCTTTATACTCAAATATTTCAAGGAAGAGATGAAGGGGAAACCCTTCCTGCATATAGAGATAGACGAGCACAGCGCAGATGCTGGCGCAATAACACGGTGTGAGGCATTCCTTGACAGCATAGAGCAGCAGCAAAGCGGTGATTCGGGGAATCGGGGAAGCGGAGAAACAGAAATGCAGAGATACGGAAAAATCACCCATTCACCGTTGAAAAAACGTATCGTCTTTATCCCGCGCATGGCTGACCATGCCTTTGCACTGAAGGCAGCCTTTGAATACTGCGGTGTTCCTGCAGAAGTGCTTCCTGAATCAAACAAAGAATCTGTGGACCTCGGCAGGAGATATGTATCGGGCAAGGAATGCTATCCCTATCTTGTAACAGCAGGCGACATGCTCAGGAAGGTATTTTCGTCAGATTTCAGGCCCGATGAATCGGCATTCTTCATGCCATCAGGCACAGGGCCGTGCAGGTTCGGGCAGTACAACGTATCCCACAAACTGATACTCGAAAAGCTCGGACTGAAGGACGTCCCTATCTTTGCACCCAATCAGGATGTCCAGTTCTACAGAGACCTGGGTATTGTGGGCAAGGACTTCTCCATGAAGGCATGGGAAGGGATTATTGCATATGAGATGCTTACAAAATGTCTCCACGAGACAAGGCCTTATGAAAAGACAAAGGGCGACACCGAGGGACTTTATAATTCTTATCGTGAAAGGATTTATCAGAGCCTTACCGGGAAAAACGGAGACATGAGAGGTCTTTTAAAGAGGATGAAGAATGACTTTTTGTCCATCCCCAAAGAGAAAGAAAAAAGGCCTGTTGTAGGTGTTATTGGAGAGATATTCGTCAGGTCCCATAGATTTTCCAACGAAGACCTGATAAGAAAGATAGAAGCCCTTGGAGGGGAGGTATGGCTTGCTCCCATAGAGGAGTGGATATATTATGTAAATACCATGTCTTTTAGAAAGGCCTTGATAAAAAAAGACAGGTCTGCTATGATGAGTATCTTCCTTAAGCGGTTCTTTCAGAAAAGAATTGAACACAGGTTTACCGAACCATTTAAAGGCTTTCTGAAAACCTTGAAGGAACCCGAAACAAAGGAGATATTGGCAAAGGCAGCGCCCTATGTCCACGACTCATTCGAGGGAGAGACCATCTTAAGCGTGGGCAAGGCAATAGACCTTATTGAGAGGGGCGCATCCGGCATAATCAATGCCATGCCTTTTGGCTGCATGCCAGGCACTATAGTTACGGCACTGATGAAGGCAGTAAGCAGGGATTATGGCGTGCCGTGCATAAGTATTCCATATGATGGAACAGAATCGCCGGCCACAGAGCTTCAACTCGAAGCATTTATGGAGGCAATGAATAAGTAAAGTAGGAGGTGATGTTGTGGGTAGTGTTGTAAAGTGGCGTAAAAAGAAGATGCGCAAGCATAAACACAAAAAACTGCGCAGAAGGACAAGGGCTCAAAGGAGAAAATAAGCGGAGAAAATAAAAGGAGCCGATAATGAAAGATATAATTGCTTTAAAGGAAAAAACTTAGCCTTGTGGAACAGGAGTTAAAAACCCTTACGGATAAAGTCACGAAATTGCAAGGGAATTTAAAGGAAATCGATGATTTGAAATCAGAGATAAAGGGGTTAAAGATCTTTCTGGGAAGGGTTCATCCGGAATTTAAATCCCAATTCCCTGATATACTCAAGAAATTATAAGACTAATCGAATCTTGTGATCCTGACTCCTATAAAGGGCATTTTTCTGATATAGTCCTTGAATAAAACTTTTTTCACGACTCCGCCTCTGCCCTTTAGACCGCTTGCATGGATTAAATAAACCTGTCTGTCTTCTGTTTTCTGTCTTCTGACTTCTGTCTTTATTATCCCTATGTGCCCTACTATTTCCTCTGAGATTCTTTTCTCGGGATTTTTTATGAAAAAGATAATATCCCCGCTTTTTAATTTCTGCATTTCTTTCATAAGTTCTCCGGGAGGCAGCGAGTCCAATCCCCTTGAGCCTTCTATCTTTACTGTCCTGCCCATATCCCTGGTTATGTCCTTCCCCCACTTGCCGCTGAATATCATGTCTTCTCCATATTCAAAACGGTCATCATAATTGATCACCTTGTTATCTTTAAGAATGCCTTTTGTATGGAATCTTTTGTCCAGCGCAATTTCGATCGCCTCACCATGGTTATTGCTCAGTGCAAGCTCCACTGCCCTGAATGTAAGATACATGCAGTCCACCCTTTCATCTGCGACTATGACTCCTTTAGCAACATATTCCCCTTTTGGGTCAATATCGTATGGGACGCCAACAAACCTTTCCGCCCAGAAGGCTATCCGCTCACCAACTGGCCTGTCTTTTATCTCAGATTGGAATCCGAATATTTCATCATCGGTAAGGGCAAACGAAGTTGAAACATGGAATAATACAACAAGAATAAAGAGTATCGTTAACCCGAAAAATGCATTCATATGGGGGCATAGACGGCTAAAAGTCTTTACAATGCGCATTTGTTTGAAACCATCCAGTATGTTAAGCGTGAATTGTTTTATTGCATATGTAGAAACGGTCATCCTCAACAATGTGGCGCTGCAAAGCCTTTTATCCGCCTATGCCCCATATGTTCAAAGTTTAATCGCATTTTTGGTTAAGTCATTTGCCACATGTTTCATATGCTATAATACCACATGTCAAAAATTATCAACCCTTTCTCCACCACAGGCATCGGAAGTCTCCCGCACAGAAATCCCGAGGAGGCTTGCGAGCTTATACTCAGGACATTTGATATCCCTTTTTGGCCTCAGTTGCCGAAACGCTCATTTAAAGAGTCCATGATCATCCAGTATTCTGAAGGAATGCCTTATATAAGGACGAATGAAAAGGAGCAGGAGGCATGGATTATAAGGGATGGAAGCGACGAGCTTGAAAGGTTTTACGAATCATGTGCGGAAAATACAAAGATAGCCATATCCGAAGATTATGCAATGGGATTGCATATGTTTTTAAGGATGATAAAGGGCAGGAGGTTTCGGATATTGAAAGGGCATGTCACCGGCCCTCTCACATTCACCCTCGGACTGAAAGACAACTACGGAAGGCTTGTGTATTTTGATGAGGAGCTGCGTGAAATCTCATCCATGCTTCTAAAGGCAAAAGTGCGATGGCAGATAGATTTATTAAAGCAGCATTCGGACAATGTTATCATTTTTATTGACGAGCCGATCCTCTCGGCAATAGGCAGTTCATCCTATCTCGGGGTTGACAGCGAGGAGGTCTTGAGACTGCTTAAAGACATGGTGTCCGCCATTGAAGAGGCAGGCGGGATATCCGGCATACACTGCTGCGGCAGGGCTGACTGGCCGATGGTGATTAAGAGCGGTGCTCGGATACTGAACTTTGATGCCTTTGAGTATTTCGATACCCTCGCCATATATCATGAGGAAATAAAAAATTTCCTTCAGGCAGGCGGATACCTCGCATGGGGAATTGTGCCCACATCGGATGCCATTAACTCTGTTGATGACAAATACATCAATAAATTGATGGATAATCATCTCAAAAAATTATATGAGCATATACCCTCAGAACTCGTTAATTCGCAAATCCTTATCACGCCTTCATGCGGCACAGGCTCAAGGAGCATAGAGGAGACTATAAAGGTTTTCCAACTGGTCATGAGATTGAAAGAGGCGATGGTGTAAAGAAAGTATATTTTTTATGCCAAGTCACATCTGTCCAAAATAGATTTTAGAAAGACCTCCGATTCAGGTAGTATAGA
>NZ_DAIOFX010000058.1:9915-11566 GCF_036745535.1 Dissulfurispira sp. | reverse complement strand
CCATATTTATAAGTGCCTCCAGAAGCTCATCCGCAACGCTTATCATCTTTGCAGCAGCCTCAAAGGACTTTTGATATTTGATGAGGTTAGCAGCCTCTTCATCCAGACTGACTCCCGATGCCTCCTGCCTTTTCCTCTCCAGTTCTTCAACCATGGTGTTGTGGAATTTCCGGCTTATCTTTGCCGAGCTCGCTTCTACGCCGACATCGGTGACTATCGAACGGTAGTAATCGCTGGGCGTACTGCCTTTAATAAATCCGCTCAATGAAAGGGAAGCAATTAGTTTTGCATTACTATTGTCGCCGGGCAAAACCGGATACACTTCAAAATCGCTGGAATCGGTTCCTCCGCCGGATGTAATAATGGAATTAGAGATGAATCCGAAAACGGTTTCCGATGTAGTTGTTGTATGCGTCCAGTCCAAAACGATACTATTCGGGTTTCCGCCGTTATTGGTGATAGTATATGCTTTGGTATTGAAATCGTACGCAACTGTATACGTATATGAAGTACTTGCATCAGCACTTTCCATGGCACTTTTCAATGCAAGCGCAAGCTCGTTCCTTGTATAGGTCCCCTTAGGGAGGGTAACAGTTATATACGAAGTACCTCCGTCTTCGCTGAACCTGATTGTATTGTTTGAGCTGTCTATGACAATCGAACCGCCTTTGATTTCATTTGTGCCTTCAGCATAACCTCCAACCGGAATAGTGGAATCGGAATTAGACGTAAACCCGAAAAGATCCTCCGCTGTTGTAGAGGGGTTTGTCCAGTTTACAATGATCTGATTGGGATTGGGGTTCGTACCGTTATTAAGAATCTTATACTTGTTGGTTGTAGCATCAAACGTGACGGTATAATTGTAATTTGTGGCTACATTTGCCCTTTCAAGCGCCTGTTTAAGCACTTCTGCAAGCCTTACCCTTGTGTATATCCCTGCGGGTATAGTGGCGGTTACATACGTTACTCCATTGTCTTCGCTGAACCTGATTGTATTATTTGAGCTGTTAACCTGAATATAGCCGGCCCCTACCTGAAAATCGCTGGAGTCAGAAGTATTAGGGTCAATGGAAGAGTTCGCTGCAAAGGCAAAAACATCCTCTGCGGTGGTGTCCTGATGCGTCCAGTCAAAGATAATTGTATTGCCATTGGGAGGATTGGTAATTATAAACCTTCTGTTAGTACTGTCATAAGTAACTGTATAATCAAAACCGCCTCCTGCAGCCTCCATTTGTGTTTCTAATTCTGCTGCAAGGGCGCTCCATGTGTATGTACCCGCTGTAAGGGTTATATTTGTAAAGTTTTGTCCACCGTCTCTGCTAAACCTGATTGTATTGTTGGAGCTGTCTATAACTATGGTATTGAGATATGTCGGTGCTATATCGCCTGCCGCTGCAGCTACCTTATTGGGGTCTGAAATCGCTACACCCATATTCATGGCAGCATTGGAATAGGGGCGTATAGTGAATGTTTCAAAGGTCGGAGAAGTGGCTAACAAATTAGGCTGGGTACCGTCTATCCTGACATCGATACCGTAGAACTTAAGAGTCCTTGTGTTTGCAACAGTGGTATCGATATTAATCTTAGCGGTATTAACAGTTGTCCATGTCTTCCCATCAGTGGATTCCTGAATGCGCCAGTAGATATCCAC
>NZ_DAIOFX010000058.1:0-9815 GCF_036745535.1 Dissulfurispira sp. | reverse complement strand
CTTCTCTTATATATTCGGCCTGTTCCGAGGCAGACAGGGTATTATATTTGTTTGTGTCTATATACTCTATCTTGTACTGCTTTTCAAAATCCACCATATGAAGATTCGATATGGTCACATTAGCGTCTGTAACAGACCCGCCGGACGTGCTAGTGTCCTTTGCGGTAAAGGGAGAGCTTATATTGCTGAAGAAATAATTTCCGGTAGAGTTATCGAGCCCGTAGCCGCTCCTGTGGTATTCATTTATTGTTAAAGTAAGGTCTAATGCAAAGGCATTCAGCCTGTTCATAATGGAGGGGATAACGGTCTCCCTTAAATCGATATTCGCCTTTAACTCGCCGCTTGTTATGTCATTGGTGATCTCTTTTATTTCACCCGGCAGATCTATATAAAAATGTATATTGTTTTCTGTATCTGTGGAAACGCTCATTTTATAAGTACTGCCCCCATCGATAATAGGCACCCCACCTATCAGGACGGAATATCTGCCTACATTATCCTCAAATGTGCTGACCTTAACTATTTCATTCAGTCTCTCGATAAGATAATCCCTCCGGTCTTTTAGATCCAATGCACCGGGGGATATAGATATCTTTTCATTCAGATCCGCAATCTTTGCTGCAATGCTGTTTACCTCTACCACGAGGCTCTGGCTGCTCTTGTATAACTCCGTACGTTCATCATCCAGTGACGAATACGCCCTGCTTATACGTGAGGTGAGATATTCGGCCTTTTTAATTAACAGCGTTCTCTGTGCATACCCTTCTGGATTCTGCGATACCTCCTGCCATGCATTGAAGAAATCCGTAATTGCAGGACTTATCCCTGTGTCTGATGCTTCATTAAAGACATTCTCTATTTTTACGATGCCCTTCTCATAGGCATCCCAGTATGAAAAACTCGATTTTTCCGTCCTTATCTGGAGACTGGCAAGGGTATCATACATCCTCTTTATCTCTGTAATCCTGACTCCTCTGCCTGTCATGCCGACAGAGGTTATTGTTCCTGTAGGTATGTTTTCTAAGATAACATCCTGTCTCGTATAACCCGGTGTTGAGGCATTGGCAACATTATGTGCCGTGGTATCGAGTGCCCTTCTTGTCGTCAGCAAGGCGGTTTTGCCGATGTCAAACAGGCCGAGTACAGACATTTATACCTCCACCGATATCTTCCGACGTGCGCTTACATCAAAGTTATTCAAAAAATTGTATGAGGTCTTTATATAATAAAGGGACTTCTCAATCAATATGCTGTTAAATCTGTTAAGCTCTGATATGCTGTGGATTATGGATGTAAACTTGGAGGCTATGCTTGTCAATCTCTCCCTGTAACTGCTTTCTGCCATCCCGGCAACCTCGGATATGGTCTTGTTCTTAAAACCGAGGTTATCCAGTATCTTTTCACGGGTCTCGTCGCATACCCTTATCTGGGTTGTTATAGCCTCTTTGTCACCCAGTAACAGCTCGAGTGCCCTTGGGTCAAGGCTCGCTATAACGTCTTTCTCTTTTTGCAAAAGCTCAACCAGTTGTGTACAGAGGGAAAATTCCTTCTCCAGCACATCAATTAAATCCTCATACAAGTGAGTCAATGATAGCCTCCTTCAAAAGTTTGCCTGCTACCGCCTCGCCTTTGACATCGTAGGTTCCGGCATTGATAGCGTTTTTAATTTCCTCCACGCGGTCTGCCCGTATCTCGGGGAGTTTACTGACCTCCACCTGGAGCCTGCCAATCTCTTTGGCCTTTTCCGAGACTGTTACCTGATCCTTGGATAAAACCTCCTCGGATCTTTCCCCTCCTTTTTCCTTAGGCCTGTCGGGCTTCTGTAAATTAGGCCCAACGACTTCTAACTTATCCGTTATTCTCATCTTCTTATCCTCCTTCTTTTGTTTTTACAGGTCTTATAAGTCTTATAAGACCTATATCTATATATCGGAGGATTTAACCAAAAATTAACCAATCATGCCCGTTGGATCTACCGGCACCCCGTCTTTCCTTACCTCAAAGTGCAGATGGGGACCTGTGGACCTCCCAGATGAGCCTGACAGTGCTAAAACTCTATTTTTATCAACAACATCCCCGGTCTTTACGAGATTTAAAGAATTATGGGCATAAAGGCTGGTCAGTCCGTTCCCATGCTCTATAATCACGCAATTGCCGTATCCGGATAAGAAACCGCTGAAAACAACCCTGCCCGGTGCAGCGGATGGCACGGGGGTACCCTCTGGCATGGCAATATCTATCCCGCTGTGATGCCTCAGCCTTCCATCAATGGGGTCATACCTCAACCCGTATCTTGAAGTCACCTTGCCCACCACAGGAAGTTTGAGCTTTCCGTCCCATGGTAACGGGTTTTGGGATTTTGTATCCTGAATGCCTGCTGATGGGGTCCTTAAAAAGAAATCACCAACGCCTATGCCCCTTTCGGTAATGGACCTGGCAATCTCTGATGTTATATAAGGCATATAGGTCGAAACAGTCCTGTCCTTGCCAAAGGATGTCTGCTCCATCATTATCCTTAAAAACTCGTTCAAAAAAACGGTTTCTATCTGCTTTGCCATGACCTTTGGGTCTGATGAGTCCTTGATTCGGAACTCAGGATTTGGAGTTATGCCTGTTACTGTCTTCACATTATCACCAGTTCTGCCTTAAGACTTCCGGATGTCTTAATTGCTTGCAAAATTGCTACCAGATCCTTTGGCGTTACACCCAGCACGTTGAGCGCCTTGACAAGTTCGCCAATTGTTGTTCCCTTTACCTCTACCAGAGGCGCCTTTTTCTCTTCTGCCTTCATTTCTACCTTTGGAACTATAACCGTTTCTGCTGCGGGAGGGGCAAAAGGAGGGGGTTGAACAACCTCGTATTCAACCTTAATCTCTATGGCAAGTCCCCCATGCGCAAGGGTAATGGGACTGATGGTTACATTGTCGCCAATGACAATTGTGCCTGTCCTTTCATTGATAACAACCCTCGCAGGCACATCCACATCAACATTCATGAGTTCTATTTTTGACATCAAATCCACTACCCTGTTCGCATAGGCATCGGGTACCTTTATGGAGACAACAGAAGGACCCTCGGCCTTAGCAAAGACCCCTCCAAGACCCATATTTATCCTATCCGCAGTCTTTTTGGCAGTTGTGATATCCGGAACGGTCAATAAGAGATCAAGCCTGTTTTTGTCGTTTAATTGCACCGGCACCTCTTTCTCCACAATTGCGCCATTCGGAACCAAACCTGTATTAGGATGGTTCTTAATCGCCTGCGCACCTGCCCCCCCAGCCAGAAATCCGCCGATAGATACAGGGCCCTGTGCAACTGCATAGACGTTTCCATCAGGACCCTTCAAAGGCGTCATTAAAAGAGTTCCTCCCTGAAGACTCTTTGCATCTCCGATGGACGATACATGCACATCCACCTTTGATCCCGGCTTTACCATTGTGGGCAGTTTTGCAGTAACTATTACTGCTGCTATATTCTTTGTCTTTCCCTTTATATCAGCAGCATTGACACTGATCCCCATTCTGGTGAGCATGTTGGCAAAAGGCTGGAATATGTATGTTCCGTCCTTATCGCCTGTCCCGTTGAGTCCGACAACAAGACCGTATCCTATAAGCTCATTTTCCCTTATGCCGGAAAATGTGGCGATGTCCTTTATACGCTCGGCAAATGCCGTAATGCGTAATGCGTGAAGCGTTAAGAGTAAAAATACAATAAATACAAAATTAACGATTCTCTTTCCTTTCACTATTTCCTCCAATCAACATATTCTTATTCTTATTACTCATTACGCACCACCCATTACGATTTTTAAAACGGCCACACCTTATCCAAAAACCTCACCAGCCAGCCCTGTGATTGCTTGTCGTCCAGAACGCCGTCGCCCACAAGGTATATCTGGGCATCAGCCACATACTGCGATGAAATCGTATTGTTCGGGGCTATGTCATCGGGTCTGACGATACCCCTCAATACCAGTATCTCCTTTTCATTATTCACTACGACCTCTTTCCTCGATTCAAGTACAAGATTAGAATTGGGCAGTACCTCAACCACCTTTGCCGTTATAGTTCCCACAAGCTTGCCTTCCCTTGTTGTATCGCCTTTTCCTTTGAAGGCGGATTCAGCATTTCCTTTAGCAGACGGAGAAAACACATTCATGCCTTTATAAAACCCATTCACCATGGGGAGCTTCTGTATGCCGAAATCCGTATTCATGCCGAAAAAGTTCTCCAATCCATAATCACCAGAAGAATCACGGCTCGCATTAGTTGTTGCCTTTTTGGATGCAGTAGACTTTTCGTTAATCAGTATGGTCACAAGGTCATTTACCCTCTTTGCCCTTCTGTCTTCAAAAAGGGATGCGCTGTCCTTCCATAGAGAACCTTCAGGCGAATAAATTTCTTTCTCCTTTGTCTCCACATACCTTGGGGGCATGGGCGCATTTTTTATATCTCTGGCATCCTTGAGGCCGGAACAACCAATAAAGGCAATAGGCAATAGGCAATAGGCAATAGGCAATATTATAATTTTAAATATTGACTCTTTACCTCTCGTTTTTTCTTGCCTCTCGCCCATTGCCTCTCGCCTGTTTCCTTTCATATCTTCACCCTCACTGTATTCGGTGATATTAAGACCCCGCTTACCTCTTTTTTAGAGACATCGCACAATACCTTTGCCACACCACCGACCACGGTGTCATGCCTTAATACCCCATGAGTCGATATAACAACATTGCCCCCTTCCACCACAACATTCACCTTTTGTCCTCTTTTAATGCTCAGCTGATTTGTCAGGTGATCGGCCCTTATAATAACTCCCTGTCCAATATTGTTTTTAAGTATCTTTTTTTCAATATCATTTCTGCCCAGTACAGCAGCAACGGGCAGTTTTGAGCTTTTCTGCTTTACAGCATAAAAATCATCCGCTGTTAGTACAGTCCCCTTTGTAAGGGGTCTTGAGGAAATAAAAACATCCACAAGAACATCATAAGACGCTTCAACAATTATATTTTTTCTACTCATTCTCTTATCTCTAAGGTCAACCATAAAATTCACTTTATTACGGCCAGCATATCCATTCATCGCAACAGTATTGATTTTATAGCCCTCTAAATTTTCTAAAGCATCCATCCCTTCAAGCACCCTCAATCCAGTAATTTCTACGTCCTCGGAAATTGCATTTCTTAGTTCCTTCACTATTGCACGCTTGATATTGTCCATTAAGTCTTGCTGAGCAGCTATAGCTAAAGTAGCCAGCAACCAGTAGCCGGCAGCCAGTATAGTAGCCAGTAGCCAGTAGCCAGTCTTAACTCTTAACTCTTGACCCTTGACTTTCATTTTATCTCCTCAATGCAGCAGCGGTCTGAAGCATCTCATCCGAGGCCTGAACAGCCTTTGAATTAAGGTCATACGCCCTCTGAGCGATTATGAGATTTGCCAGCTCTTCAACGACATTAACATTGGACATCTCAAGGAAGCCCTGATTCAGGCTGCCCCGCCCCTCTGTCCCCGGTGTTCCGGTTGCGGCCTCCCCGGAGGCGTCCGTGGAGAGAAACAGGTTTTTGCCAATTGCCTGAAGTCCGGCGGGATTTATGAATCTTGCTGTCTCGATAGTGCCAATCTCAACAGGCGTGGTACTGCCAGCCTGCAGCACAGTGACGCGTCCATCGGAGGCTATGGTGATTTTGGTTGTATCTGAAGGGATGGTAATTGCCGGTTCAAGGGGATAGCCGTCTGAAGTCACAATCCTTCCGTCCCTGTCAAGCTTAAACGCCCCCGCCCTTGTGTAAGCTATAGTTCCATCAGGCCTCGCAACCTGGAAAAAGCCGTCTCCTTCTATAACGAGGTCAAGGTCGTTGCCGGTATTGATGAAATCTCCCTGCGTGAAAAGCTTTTGCACAGCAACGGGCTTGACGCCAAGACCGATCTGTATTCCTGTCGGCAACTGGACACCTTCTCCTGATGGCGCACCCGGGGCCTTTATTGTCTGATAAACCAGATCCTGAAAATCGGCCCTGCCCCTCTTATAACCAACAGTATTTACATTTGCAAGGTTATTCGATATAACATCCACATTAAGAGATTGTGCATGCATGCCTGTTGCTGCTGTAAAGAGCGACCTGATCATTCCATATACCTCCTTATACTTTTGCTATCTCAGAAACAACCCTCTGCGAAAGGTCTTCAAAGTTTTTAATGACCTTCCGGGCTGTTTCGTACTGTCTTAATGCAGTTATTATGCCAACCATCTCCTGTATTGGATTAACATTGGACATCTCAAGGCTGCCCTGCAGTATCTCGCCCTTGGAAGCACCCGTTTCATTCCCTGAAAATAATGAATCTCCAACATGCTGTATATTATTCAGATTTACGAGCTTAAGTTTGCTTAAGACATTGCCGTTTACATAAATATTCCCGTCAGAAGCTATATTTATATTGGCTATGCTTATATTTTCCCCCCTTATCCTGATAGGTTTATTTGTAGTATCGAGCACCCTCTGTCCGCTTCCGGTAACCAGGAATCCATCCTTATTCATGCTGAAAGAGCCGTTTCTGGTGTAATAGGTCTTGCCTTTGCTTTCAACTGCAAAGAAGCCATCTCCCTTTACAGCAAGGTCAAGGGGGTTTCCCGTGGTCTTTATATTTCCCTCCGATGTATCGATATGATACGCACCATAATAAGTCATTGCCCTTGCATCTGGATAAATCGAGTCCTGTCTTTGAGAAGTGCCTTCCAGCAATGGATAAAGGCGTGAGGAGAATGAGGTCTTCTTGTACCCTGTGGTGCTGGCATTCGCCAAATTATTGGCGACACTGTCCAGTTCTTGACTTCTCAGCACCGCCCCTGTCATTGCAATGTATGTGCCTTTGTACATTCAGCCTTCCCTGTTTTTAGACTTAATTAAGATATTAAGCAATATTAATGCCAATCTAAAAACAGGCAAAGGTAAAGGTTAAGGTAAAGCAAAACAGGTAAAAAACAAAGGTTTTGTTTATGCTTAACCTCTACCTTTGCCTTTACCTGCTTTAATTGTGGTGGGAAATTTTTTCCTGCGGTAGGAAAATTATACCTCTATATCTATGCCCTCTTTTGTCTCTTCTTTGGTCTTTTGGGGAAGCTCTTTTTCTTTTTTGGTTGTTTTTTTAGCCTGTCTCACGACTCTTGTTTTAGGAAAGACATGGGCGACCCCTATGCTCCGTATGCCCGAGATCCTGTAAGGTTCTCTTATGCCTTCATCTCTTGCCATCTTGCCTTTTTTATCGGGCAAAAGTTCAGTTCCTTTACTCCAATACTCCATACTCCAATTTCTTACTCCAGAAGCTGGGCTTTTTGCTCAGTGTATGCCTTCTTTATCTTTTCCTGCAATTCATTGAATTTTTCTTCTGACATGCCGAGATGCTCCAGTTCGATTTTCGAAACATCAACAGGGCGTCTCAAACCAATGCCCATGTTCAGGCAGACTGCATCCGCTATCCTGATGATCTCGCAGAATGTCTCAAAATTGCTGTCTTCAAAGGTAGGAAATGTTTCGGCATGATGATATTCTATAACAATCTCGAGATTTTTAGGCAGTTTCCATTTACGTGCGATGAGGCCGCCCACATTGCAGTGGTTAAACCCGAGCATCTCGTCCTCGACCTCTATAAAAGGCAGTCCTTCTTCATAGACCTTCTCGATAACCACGGAGTATTGCTCCGGCAGGCTGTTGTTAAGAACTGTTTTTCCAACATCATGGATCAGCCCTGCAACAAGTGCCTCCTCTGATTGTACCAGCTTTGTCTCCATGGCGATGATGGATGCTGCAATGGAAACCCCGAGGCTGTGCTCCCAGAGCCTCTGTTCAAAAAGACCGAACTTCCTGTGAATATCCTTCAATGATGCAGCAACCACAAGATTTTTCATGGTGTTAAAGCCAATAAGAATTATAGCCGTAGATATCGTGTCTATGCTCCTGCCGCGGCCGTAATATGGAGAATTTGCAATCCTCAGAAGCCTTGTGGAAAATGACTGGTCACTGGAAATAATCTTTTCGAGCTCGTTTATGAACGAATAGTCGTTATTCATCAGCTGCAAGACCTTCATTGCCACTGCAGGAAGGCTCGGAATATCTACGGTCTCTAAAATAATCTTTTCTAACATCTCTTCCTTCATTGTTATTCCCTAACCGCTTTCGAGCTCCATGAGTATATTTCTAAGCATTTCCAGTTTAAAGGGCTTGTTTATAACCTTTACGCCCTCTTTTTTTATAAATTCATCAAGCCTTTCATTCAGCACAGCGCCGGTAACAATAATAAATCTCTTTGCAAGTTCGCTGTTCATCTCCCTGATCCTGTAATAAAGGCTATCTCCCGTAGCCCACGGCATCATGTAGTCGCAGAATACCGCCCAGTATTTATTGTTAAGAACAGCCTCCATGGATTCCTCGTATGACAGAAACACATCGGCCTCGTATCCGATGTTGTTCAGAAAGATCCTGATCAATTCGGCCACATTGGGTTCATCATCAACCACAAGTATCCTCTTCATATCATCCCCCGCACCGCTTAAGACTGATTATAACAGATAATCCATTATTCGTCACAAAGTCAATATCCCCTCCGTAATTTCTTATCACGGAATAGGCTGTCGAGAGTCCCATTCCAAGGCGGCCGAACTCCTTTGTAGTGAAGAACGGTTCGATAAGCCTGCTGAGGAGTTCCCGTGGCACTCCGGCGCCGGTATCGCTGATTGTAATTATAACATTATCGTTATGTGTCCGGGATTTGACCGTCAATACCCTTTTATCAGCATCGCTCATGGCCTCTATGGCATTGGTTGCAATATTATAAAAAGCCCTGATAACGCCTTCCCGCGCCATTATGGAGGGCTCCGATGCATCGAACTCGGCTGCTACAGACACCCCCTGTTTTCGATCTCTTTCTGTAAAATAGAGAAGGTATTTTTCAGAGCCTCATTGATGGACACGGGATGAAGCGGCGCACTGTCAACGCCTGCAAAGTCCATGAGTATTTTCATCAGTTTACTTATCCTTTCAGTTGCCTCCCTGATCTTCCCGCAGGCCTCTCTAAACCTTTCCTCATCCGAAAAACCTATGTCGGCAGCGAGCTGAACATAGCCGCTTATTATTGCGAGGGGATTGTTTATCTCGTGGGCAAGGCCTGATATAAGCCTTCCCACGGCAGCCATTTTTTCGGAGTCCTTAATCCTTTCCTGCATTTCCGCCACATCGGTGATGTCCCGGATATCCTCGATCGCAAACTGTATAGCGCCCTCCTTGTCCATGAAAGGCGTATAGACTATGTCGTAGATATGCCTCCTCCCCTTTATCGGATGAACATGGGTTACGCTTCTTTGAATCCCATCCTTATAAACCTCTTCTAAATAACACACTTCTCCCATTTCATTGCAGGGTTTGCTATAGGAGTGAACTACCTCCCAGCATTTTTTCCTACGACTTCGTCGCGGCTCAGCCCTGTATCGTTAAGAAACCTCTCATTGACCTCCACGATGGACTTGTTTGGAGATACGATAATCACATAATTCGATATGGAGTCATAGAGCTGCTTGAAATAATTTTTGGCATCGTCCAGTTCCTTTGTAAGCAGATTGATGTCTTTAGCCATTCTGTTAAATGCATCATTCACCCTTTGAAAATCCTCGATATCCACATCAGGGACCCTGCAATCGAAATCTCCGCCGGAAAAACTTTCTGCCGCGGTCACCAACTCCTTCAGCGGCTTTTCCGTCTTTGAAGCAAATATGTACGAGACAATAAAAGAGAAGACGATTAAAAGAAGCATAAATCCCATGAAAAA
>NZ_DAIOFX010000057.1:0-11768 GCF_036745535.1 Dissulfurispira sp. | reverse complement strand
CCGCCTTTTTTGTTTGACAGAACTTATATTTTCTGATAATTTTAGATTACGAATAAACCGCAAAAAGAAAATACTGCAAAGACACTGCTTGATATCTCAAAGGCTATAATTATTGCATTCATTATCGGTGGATTTATCCCTGATTCTCCGCTAAAACTGGTAGACATGATTTTAGCAGGAGTTATTTCAATAACTTTTACTTTGCTGCAATGATTTTATGTGGAATTCATCTCAACTTCTGATCTCCTTTAACAAACACACCGCCTGTGCAGCAATGCCTTCTTCCCTTCCAACAAACCCCATTGCCTCGTTTGTCTTTGCCTTGATGTTTATAATTGCCGGAGAAATCCCTGCCTGTGAGATAGTATCTTTCATGGATTCTATATAAGGTGTGATTTTTGGCTTCTCAGTTATGATGATGGAATCGATCCATACAATCTCAAGGCCCTTTGATTTTACAAGATCAACGATGTGTCTTAAAAGCATGATGCTTGAGGCGTCTTTCCATCTGTTGTCAGTATCAGGAAAGTGTTTTCCTATATCGCCTGCACCCATTGCACCGATAATCGCATCGATAATTGCATGACAGAGCACATCGCCGTCTGAATGCCCGAGAAGGCCTTTTTCAAATGGGATATCGATGCCGCCGAGGATGAGCCTTCTACCCTCAACGAGCCTGTGCGAATCGTAGCCGATACCAATCCTCATGCCTTAAGCAATGCCTCTGCAATGTTTATATCCTCAGGCGTGGTTATTTTAATATTCCTGTATGAGCCCATTATGATCTTAACCTTTCCGCCGTAACGCTCAATCAGAGCAGCGTCATCTGTAGCGTAATATTTATCAGTAGCAGCCTTCCCGTATGCGTCCCTTATCTTTTCAAAGAAAAACACCTGCGGCGTCTGAATTGCCCACAAAACATTGCGGTCTAAAGTCTTTTCGACCAGCAACTTTTCCGGGGACTGTCCTGAATCTACGGCTTCGCCCGTAATTCTGGGACAGTCCCCTCTGCTCGGTCTTTTGGCCTCTTTAATTGTATCCTTGACAGGAACACCAACCACAACCCCTTCACAATCCCGCAACTCGGCCAGTGCCCTCCTGATAAGGTCGGCTCCTATGAGGGGCCTCACTCCGTCATGTATCAACACAACCGATGTTTTATCATCGAGTACCTTAAGGGCATTGTAAACAGAGTCCTGTCTCTCCTGTCCGCCGGGCACTATGCGCTTTACCTTTGTGATATTGTATTGCTCTACGAGGTCGCCGCACACAATCAAGTCGTCTTCTTTCAGTACAGGGATTATTTCCGCTATTTCCTCGATGCCCTGAAGCGTCTTGAGTGTCCATATAATCAGCGGTTTTCCCAGGAGGGGATGGAAGGGTTTGTTTTTTTCTTCGCCAAACCTCTTTCCAAGCCCTGCTGCAGGGACTATGGCAACAACTCTATCCTTCTTGGCTTTCATCGAACCGCTTCTAATATTTGATTACTTATTCTGCACATTAGTCCAAAATCCGAAATCCTAAATTCTAATATCTAAATCCTGATCAAATTATAAACCCAAACAACCCAAATTCAAAAAATTTTAACCATTACAACATTAGATACTGTTTAGGATTTAGTGCTTAGGGCTTAGAGTTTGTCTTTTACTCTTCTTCCTTCAGCTTGGCAAATATCATCCTTCCTGCTGTTGTCTGTAAAACACTGGTGACAACAACTTCCACGTTCTTGCCTATAAGCCTCCGTGCATTTTCTATAACAACCATGGTTCCGTCATCGAGGTATGCAACACCCTGATTGTATTCTTTGCCCTCTTTTACAATGAATAGATTGAGTGCCTCACCAGGCAATACTACAGGCTTGAGGACATTGGAAAGCTCATTTATATTCAGTACAGATACTCCCTGAAGCTGTGCAACCTTATTCAGATTAACGTCATTGGTAATTACCTTTGCATTCATAAGCCTTGCAAGGGCTATAAGCTTTGCATCCACTTCCTTTATTTTAGGGAAGTCCTCTTCCACTATCCTGACCTCAATATTGGACATCTTCTGTATCCTGTGCAGCACATCGAGGCCCCGTCTCCCTTTCGTCCTCCTCATGGGGTCCGGAGAATCCGCTATGTACTGGAGTTCCTGAAGAATGAACTGAGGAATAATAAATGTCCCTTCCACAAATCCTGTCTCGATAACATCTGCGATGCGTCCATCGATGATCACGCTCGTGTCTAAAATTTTAAGGTCTTCTTCCAATTCCTGTCCTTTAAACAATCGCATGATTGCCGGAATTGTGAGATTCTTGCCCCTGTGCAAGCCGACAAAAAGTCCGCCGTAGCCCAGGATTGCATTCAAGACAAACGAAGACAGCATACGGATTTCATAGGTAATGACATACCTAAGCGGCAGTAAGATCAGATTGGCAAAGATAAGTCCAATGCTCAGTCCTAAAAGGCCTCCAAGGATGGAGCCAAAAGAGACCGTTCTCAGCCTTGACTCTATAATTATCGAGACGATTCCAAAGAAAAGACCTGCAATTAATCCTTCGGCTACAAATCCGTATTTAAGACCGTATAAATAGCCTGCAAATACAAAGACCGAAGCTATGGCTATCCTTTTACAAAGATGTTTAAAAATATTCACCTCCCTTCCTAAAATACAGGTAAAGGCAGAGGTTAAGGTAAAGACAAGAAATTTTTACCTTTGCCTCTACCTGTCTTTATTGCGGCGGCAGAGCAACATAAAACTTCTTGCCGCTGCGATTTATAAACAGCAAAACAGAATCGCCAGGCCTTGTCTTTGAGGCCATTTTATTGAAATCATTCAAACTGTTAATCCTCTGTCTGTCTATCTCCTGCACAACATCTCCCTTCCGCAAACCCGCATCCTCAGCAGATGAGCCGCGTTCGACCCTGACAATAACAACGCCCTTTTCATCCCTGTCTATTCCGAGCTGTTTTGCAATGGCGGCATTGAGATCCATAACCGTTATTCCTGATAGCGCATTATCGCTCATATCCATGCCCTGCGAAGAACTTGGAACTACATCTCCGAGGTCTGCAGGCAATTCCATTATGGTTGCCCTCACGGCTATCTCCTTGTCGCGTCTCAATACCTTTATCTCAACCTGCGAGCCGATCCTGCTCTGTGCAACCATATTCCTCAATGTGGCTACATCCCTTACCTTCTTCCCATTAAACTCAAGGATAATATCTCCCCGCATGATGCCTGCCCTGTGTGCCGGACTGCCTTTGGCAACGTCGCTCACAAGGGCGCCCTCTGACTGCTCAAGTCCGAACTTCCGGGCTATATCCGGCGTAAGCTCCTGAATTGTAATGCCGAGCCATCCCCTTGTTACCTTGCCCTGTTTTATCAATTGATCCATAACAATGCGGACCATATTAGTCGGGACAGCGAACCCGATGCCCTGATATCCGCCTGTTTTTGAAAATATGGCGGTATTGATCCCTATCAACTCGCCTTTGATATTCACTAAAGGCCCGCCTGAATTTCCCGGATTTATTGCAGCATCCGTCTGTATGAAGTTCTCATAATCGGTAATGCCCACATCTGCCCTTCCAACGGCACTGATGATGCCCATCGTCACCGTGTGGCTCAGGCCAAAGGGATTTCCTATAGCGAGGACAAATTCTCCGACCTGCAGTTTGTCGGAATCTCCCCATGGGAGCATAGGGAGTCCTTTTGCATCTATCTTTATAATGGCGATGTCGGTTTTAGGGTCCGAGCCAACAACCTTTGCCTTAAAGCTCTTTTTATCCATAAGGACAACCTTTATCTCATCCGCCTGCTCGATTACGTGGTTGTTTGTAACTATATACCCGTCCGATGACACAATAACCCCGGAGCCGAGGCTCTGCTCCTTCCATTTTCTTCCCCTTCCGTCAGGGAACGGATACAGGAAATCAAAAAATTCATCGAATGGGGAGGGGTGTCTCTTTACCACCTTTGTGCTTGAGATATTGACAACCGCAGGGGATACCGCCTTCACAATCTCTGAGAATGCACGGCTCGTCTCCTCTATCTGCTTCGGCACACGGGGTGCAAACGGCGTGTACGATGTGGCTACCGTCTTCTTACCGAGGAGATAATAAGTAATTCCACCGAGCAAAAATCCTATAAGAAGTATAGCGGGTATCCAGAGTAATCGCCTTTTCATACTTTCTATTTTATTGTTATTTTAACATGAATTTTCGAATATCACCAACCCTCAGTGTAATCCTGTTGGAATCCAGATACTCAAGAAATGGAAGGGCATATTTGCGGGAAGTGCCCAGGACATCCCTGAATTCAGCCACTGTCATCTCTTTCTTTTTTGCATAGAAATCTTTAAGCAAATTAAGCATTTTATCATACTGCCCTTTTGTTATATGTATGGAATCATTAATCCTTATAACAGCGCCCTCCTTCACAAGAAGCTTCAAAAGGTCGGTAATCTCTTTTTCGGAAATGGATAATTTCTGCGCAAGCTCTGATTTCATGGGTGGCTGAAAACCATCCCCATTCAGGGCGCTAATGATCTTGCCTTTGATTCCTTCATCCATATGCGACAGGGATACCTTAAAGTCCTTTAGCCTTACTATGTCCTTCTCCACCACGATATCAGGCATCAATGAAATAAGCACCGAGAAGTGAGTTGTATGCGGCACTTTAGCCTTTAATTCTTCTTTGGGTATGCCTGGTTTTAACGGATTCTCTTTATGGAACCGGCCGAGGGTTGCTTTTACTGTATCTCTGAATAAATTAAAGCTATCGCTGTGCATGAGAATATCTTGGCTTTTAATAAGTTTTCCAGACTTCACCAGTTCTTCTATGGCTGTCTTAATCTCGGGGATATTGCCCTGTATCCAGCCTTCAATCTCAGATAGAGCACAGCCTCTAAAATGTGACTTTTTAACCTTTACACCGATCTTCTCCTTTATGCTTGCTTTCTCAAGGATTATGAGATCTTCTATTCCTTCCTTTTTCTTTCTTTTAGCCGGGTAAGGGTCGAGGATTTCGCCTCCGCCTATGGTTTTAAGTGGTGAAAATCTCCTGATAATGTACCTGTCTCCTGATAAGACTATAACAGGATCTTCAAGCCTGAACTGGCAGTAGCAAGATTCCCCTGCCTTTATCTCATCTTTGTCATAAAGTACAATCCTTGCAATGGTCTCGGAAGTGCCTGAATAAAAGTGCACAAGGCTTCTGCTTTTGACGGCTGGTGCATCTGCGAGCATCTCAAGCCTTGCGTCTATCACCCTTGTGGGAATAAAGCGGTCTGGAGGGACGACTACATCGCCCCGCTTCAGAGATTCCTTGTCAATACCCTGAAGATTGATCCCTATCCTCTGCCCGGCATAGGCTTTTTCGACGCTCTTGCCGTGGCTCTGCAAACCTCTTACCTTCGATGCAATCTTTGAAGGGAGTATTTCCACAGGTGCTTCCAGCGATATTGCTCCTGATAAAGCAGTGCCTGTTACCACAGTTCCAAACCCTTTCAGCGTAAAGACCCTGTCTATGGGAAGCCTGAACAGGCCTTCTATTAATTTGGGTTTTACATTTTTAGCAACTTCTTTTATCTTCTCCTTCAGCAGGTCTATATTCATGCCTGTTTTTGCCGATACAGAGATTATCTCTGCGTTCTCAAGGAATGTGCCTTTTACAAATCCCCTCACATCATCGATTACAAGCTGGAGCCAATCTTTGTCAACAAGGTCTGCCTTTGTTATTGCCACAATCCCTGCCTTGATCTTCAGCAGTTCGCAGATAGCGAGGTGCTCCCTGCTCTGCGGCATAATCCCTTCATCCGCAGCAATGACCATTAAGACAATATCGATGCCCCCGGCGCCTGCAAGCATGTTCTTTATAAGACGCTCGTGCCCCGGCACATCGACGATTCCGACGGTAAGGCCGTCAGGATAGGAAAGGTTGGCAAAGCCAAGGTCGATGGTGATGCCTCTTTCCTTTTCCTCCTTTAACCTGTCGGGGTCAATGCCTGTGAGTGCTTTTACGAGAGAGCTTTTGCCATGGTCGATGTGGCCGGCAGTTCCGAGGATTACGCTTTTAATGCTCATTGTTTTATCACAAACTCTTTAAAGCCTTTGAGGATCTTTAGGCCAAGTTCCTGGCTTTTTTCCGGATGGAACTGTGTTGCAAATATGTTGTCCCTGCAGATCATCGATGTAAATTCAAACCCGTAATCCGTTGTCCCTGCAACAATATCTTTATCTTCTGGTGCAACATAATAGGAATGGACAAAGTAGAAATAGGAATTGTCCTGTATCCCGTCAAATACAGGCGGCTTCTTGACAAACCTTACTGCATTCCAGCCCATGTGCGGAATCTTCAGGTCTGAACCTGCATCGAATTTGAATTTCAGAACCCTTCCCCTGAACACATCCAGTCCCTTGCAGATACCGAACTCTTCAGACTCTGTAAACAATATCTGCAATCCAAGACATATGCCTAAATAAGGCTTGCCCTTTTGAGTCTCTTTCACAATAGAGTCGAGGAGCTTAAGATTATCAAGGTTTTTCATGCAGTCTCTGAATGCGCCCACACCCGGAAGCACTATGCCTTTTGCGTCAGCAAGAACCTTCGGGTCGGATGTAATCTTCACATCAGCGCCGATTTTCATGAACCCCTTTTCAACGCTCCTGATATTGCCCATCCCATAGTCAACGATAGCTATCATAGTCTTTGATTCTACCATACGAGAAAAAGTTTTTTAAAATTCATTAGCTCATCCCTGACAGTCTTTGCTTCCGTGAATTGCAAATCCTTCCACGTCTTTATCCTAAGCCTTCCATCGGGCAGTTCCTTAATACCAATAGCCCCTTCCTTGTCGGTTCTGAATATTTTTACGCCATCAAGCATATCGAGTGCTTCGTCATGCGGATGGTTGTATGAATTTTTTCTTCCAACGCTTATCACGGCAATATCTGCAGAAACAGCAGAAACAAACACCTGCGACGAGGATGTGCGGCTGCCGTGATGGGGGACTTTCAGGACATTGCTTTTAAGATATTTTCCAAAATGCGACAGATCTTCTTCTGCCTCTTTTTCAATATCTCCTGTAAAAAGAAAAGTATTCTTATGGCCCTGAATCCTCAAAACAATGGAATCATTATTCCCATCGCTGTCTTTTGAATGCATTGTGTAAAAACCATCATAGGGATGAAGGACAGTAATTATGTATCCACTCCCTTCAATAACATCGCCCCTCTGTAGTTTTCTAATCCGTAAGGGGGACCCCTTTTCTGCATGAGGCGCACAAGGCTCCCTCTGCAATAATTCCACAAACCCTTGGGGATAAATAAGCCTGCCGTTGTCCCATACCTCTTGAATATTAAAATTCCTTAAAAGATGAAATATTCCACCTGCGTGGTCGGATTGTCCGTGAGATAAAATAATTGCATCGATATTTTTGATTCCTCTGTATTTTAAAAACCCGCCTGTCTGAAAACCCTTTCTGCCAGTATCTATCACAAGGGTCCTCTTATCAGGAAGCTCAACCACTGCAGAATCTCCCTGCCCCACATCAAGATAGGTGATGCTTATTCCCCTGTGCTCAGAAAGTTTGATGCCAGCGTAAAAGACAATCGGAAGAATTGCAATACCAACCGGAATGGCTATAGACGATAGGCGATAGGCTGAAGGATGGAAAGTTAAAAAAACATAAACCAGAATCCCGAGATAAAACATAACCAGCAATACAGGAGGGAATGCGGGAATCTTTATGTCTGCAAAATTCCACTGTGCAGTGTACTTTATTGCATCAAGAACGAAAATTGTAATCGCATCGATAAACGAAGATAGCGGGAAAACACCTGAAGCAAGAAAAACAAACGAAGACACGAGGGATAAAGGAAGAATAACAAATCCGATAACAGGTGTAATAATAAGATTTGTAATGGGTGATACGAGAGAAAAATAATGGAAATAATAGGCAACAAGCGGTGCAGTTCCGATGCTTGCAGCAAGGGAGATTTTCAGAGCAGTAGCGCAGTAGCGCAGTAGCGCAATAGGCAACAGTTTAAACCGTTTGAACTGTTCAAGCCGTTCTGCTACTTTCTGCCCCGGAAAGTCTGCGACTTTCTGGGGATCACATCTGTTGCCCTGCTGCTCTGCTGATCTTCCGTCCATTTGTTCTGCAACCATTCCTATGCATAATACAGCGATAAAAGAGAGTTGGAATGAGAGGTCGAGGATCGAATCAGGCTGGATTAAAATTATCACGACTGCTGCAAAAAGCAGTGTATTCAGCCAGAACCCTTTTCGATGAATGAGAAGACCGAAGAGGAAAAGTGTAATCATAATAAAAGACCTTATGGAAGGTATGCTCATGTCCGATATTCCGAGATAGCCGATCATAAATGGAATGCATAAGATTGCAGCAATTTGAGAAGGAGTAAGATAAAGCGTCAATCTGACAAGCATATTATACGGCAATGCCTTTACGAGAAATCTGAACAGTCTGAACAAGATAAACAGCAATAAACCGAAATGTGCCCCTGATATGCTCAGTATATGCGCAAGTCCTGTGGCATTAAATGCATCCCTCGTCTCCTTTGTCAGCAAACTGCGCTCTCCTGTTATTATAGACATAAGAAAAGGAGATGATTCCGAAGAAAAATTCCTCTTCATGAAGTCATTAAGCCGTGTTCTTAACCTCTTAAAAAATCCGTTAGGATTACTGCCGGCATCCTTGATCTCAACGGCATATCCCGAAAGGAGATTATGATTGCTCCCCGGATTCAAAGAGTATGCATCCTTAGGGATCTGCACCTTGATGTGGTACATCCTGTCTGAAAAGAGCACCCTATTGCTTATTAATCGCAATTCTTTTAAATTCTCCGGCCCTCTGATTTCTATTCTCTGTGAAAAGGCTGCCACGCCTTGATATGATTCAGAATCCAACGGAACGGCTTCTGAATTTGCCACACCTCGAACCTCTATAGTTTCACCGGCAATATGAGAAAGGGGAAGCGCCGGGATGTATCTCAGCTTTGCATAATAAAAACCTGATGTTGTTATGATAGCAATGATAAAAACATGAAATAATGTTTTCCGTGTCATTGCGAGCCGTAGGCGAAGCAATCTCAATAGGAATGGGATTGCTTCGTCACTTTGCTCCTCGCAATGACAGTCTATCCGTTTTCTGAATTTTGAAAAAGCCAGCAGGAGTATCAATATCAGGGATATAAAAATGCTTGAAAAGGGGAAAAATCTATTAACATAAAAAAGTGATGTGCCGCAGATGAATGAAAGAAAATAAACCATAATTAGTTATAATGAGCGAAAAATCATGGCCTGCCGTACTATCCCCCGAGCTTTTTCTTTATAACGTCTGCTATATCCTCTGCTACTGCCTTCGCCATGCCGCCGTCTTCTGCCTCGACCATAACCCTTACCTTCGGCTCTGTGCCAGAAGGTCTGACAAGAATCCTTCCCCTGCCGGCAAGCTTCCGGGTTGAATTCTCGACAACCCTTGTTATCTCAGGAACCTCTTTAAAATCCTTTTTCCCTGAAACCGGAACATTTAAAAGCACCTGCGGATAAAGCTCTATATCCGATGTCAGTTCCGAGATAAGCCTGTTCTTTTTCCTCATGAGATACAGCACCTGTAAAGCAGTAATAGGGCCATCTCCCGTAGTATTGTAATCAAAAAATATTATGTGTCCCGACTGCTCGCCGCCAAGGTTATACCCGCCCCTTTTCATTTCCTCGACAACATATCTGTCCCCTACCTTTGTCCTTATTAACTTTATCCTCTGCCTTGCCAGATACTTCTCGATCCCGAGGTTTGTCATAACCGTTGCCACAACACTATTACCGATGAGCTTCTCCTCTTTTTTAAGCTCCGATGCCCATATGCCCAGTATCATATCGCCATCCACAATGCTGCCCTTCTCATCCACGAAAAGCGTCCTGTCTGCATCGCCGTCATGTGCTATCCCGATGTGGGCATTGTGTTCCTTTACTGCCTTGGCAGCACATTCCAGATGCAATGAGCCGCAGTTGTCGTTTATATTAACGCCGTCTGGTTTGTCATTTATGGATATTACCTCTGCACCAAGTTCTCTCAAAAGCCATGGAGTAACCTTATAAGCAGCGCCGTTGGCAGCATCTACAACTACCTTTAAGCCTCCAAGGTCTATTCCTTTGGGAATCGTTGATTTGATGTACTCTATGTATCTGCCTGCTGCGTCATCGAGCCTGTATGCCCTTCCAACCTTTTCATTTGTTGGCCTTTTAGCTGGAAACCTCTCATCTGCCACGAGTTGTTCAATCTCTTTTTCCAGATCATCCGATAACTTAAAACCTGCGGATGAGAATATCTTGATGCCGTTATCCTCGAATGGATTGTGAGAGGCCGAAATAACGATTCCTGCATCGAGCCGCAATGTGCGTGTTAGAAAGGCAATGCCGGGGGTCGGTATAGGCCCGACAAGGGTAACGTTCATTCCCATAGAGCAAATGCCTGAGGTTAAGGCACTCTCAATCATATAGCCCGAAAGCCGCGTGTCCTTTCCTATCAGTACCATGTTCCTTCCATGGTCGGTCTTGAGGGCAGATGCGATTGCCATGCCTATCCTTAAAACATTTTCAGGGGTCATGGGAGACCTGTTTACCTTGCCCCTTATGCCGTCCGTGCCGAATAATTTCATTTTCCAATTCTCCTGATATTAATTTTCACGGTCACCTCTGATGCCTTTGTCCTTATATTTCTGCTGTTTGTATTAATCCTTACATTCTGTGTCATATCAGAATCCATACCCGTAACATCTATAGCCTCTGTCCGCAACAAAGAAATCCTTGCTATTTCTGTTTTTGCACCCTCTGTCTCCATAACAGAAGGCTTTACATCTATGGATTTTATTCTATATCACTTTTCAGGCGTGCCTACAACATACGCCTTCACAGGCACTGTCTTTGAAGTGGATTCATCCAGAGTCACCTTCACACTGACAGGCTCGATCCTCTGGACCTTTATTGTCCTCGGTATTATTACATTGTCCTTATCAAAATAGTATACTGCTTCACCTTTCTTTTGCATTGGACATGTCAATAACAACCCTTGCATCCATAGGCCTTAATGCCTTCAAAAGCCTCTCGTGTCCGCTTATATTGAGACTCACTCTTTTAATGTTCTGTCTTAGGATTTCCAATCCCTTCGGCACATCCTTAAATTCAAGCGGAATATCAATAGCCATCTCGGACTGCCCCCTGTATGTAACAAAAAACCAGAGGGACATGGCAAGGGCCACTGACAATACTTTTAAGCCTATATCGCTGAATATCCCTTTTTTCTTCATTTCATCTTTTCTCTTTCTTCGATTCCGCAAACAGGTCTGTGAGCATATCCCTCAATGTCCCCATATCAATGTGTGTCTCCAGTTTACCGTGAATTGCCACGGATATAGTGCCTGTTTCCTCGGAGACTATGATAGCGACAGCATCCGTCTCTTCCGTAATGCAAATACCTGCCCTGTGGCGTGTACCGAGGGCCTTGCTCACATCGGTGCCAAGGGTAATAGGCAAAAAACAGCCTGCTGCAACAACCCTGTTTCCACGAATTACAACCGCACCGTCATGTATCAGTGATGCGGTGGAATATGCTCAGGAGCAGTTCCTTTGAGACCTTTGCATCAAGGGGCGTTCCTATCTCCACATAATCCTTAAGGCTCACATCCTTTCGATAACTATCAATGCGCCGATCTTTCTATTTGCTAATCCCACTGGTGTTAACCTCAAGCATTTTGCCGTTCGGG
>NZ_DAIOFX010000056.1:0-11842 GCF_036745535.1 Dissulfurispira sp. | reverse complement strand
AGGAGGTTTTTTGACATCAATGAGCTTGCAGCAATCAGGATGGAGGATCCTGTCGTATTCGATGAAACACATAAGCTCATATTCAAACTGGTCAGAGAAGGAATGGTAACAGGTCTCAGGGTCGACCATCCTGATGGGTTATATAACCCGCCGGAATATTTCCATAGATTGCAGCAAAACTGTTTTTTGCACATAAGGCTTGGTTATCTTGAATTGCTAAGAGACAACATATCCCCGGATACTTATGAAGAGGTCAAAGGGGAGACGCCGATGTCTGCTCTTCCGTCTGATGCCGGGGCAGAGATATTGAAACAGTACGATGAAGTATTATCATCAAACCCTTATTTCAAACCATTCTATATCGTGGGCGAAAAGATTCTTACGCGGGATGAAAAGATGCCGGAGGACTGGCCCATATTCAGTACGACAGGCTATGTTTTCCTGAACTCATTAAACGGGATATTCATCGAAACCGGCAATGCAAAGGCATTTGATGAAATATATTTCAGATTCATCAGGTCAAAGATCAATTTTCAGGATATTGTTTACGAGAAAAAGAAATTAATAATGCAGGTGGCAATGGCCAGCGAGATTAATACCCTCGGACATTACCTGAGCAGGGTCTCCGAGAAGGACAGACATACGAGGGATTTTACTCTCAACAGTCTTATCGGCGCCCTTGTGGAGGTCATTGCCTTTTTTCCTGTCTACAGGACATATATAACACCTGACGGTGCAAGCGATAAAGACCTGAGATATATAGAGCTTGCCGTATCAAGGGCAAAGCGTAGAAACCCTGCCATCAGCGGGTCAATCTTTGATTTCCTTAAGGATGTACTGCTGCTGAATTATCCGAAGCATTTTAAAGAGGATGATAGAAAGGAATGGCTCGATTTTGTCATGAGGTTTGAGCAGATTACGGGGGCTGTTATGGCAAAGGGTGTTGAGGACACTGCCTTTTATGTCTATAACAGGCTTGTTTCCATTAATGAAGTGGGAGGAAGTCCCGACAGATTCGGCACCTCCCTCGAAACCTTTCACGGAAAAAATATCGAACGAATCAAGTCGTGGCCACATGCACTTATCGCTACATCTACCCATGACACAAAGCGGAGCGAGGATGTGAGGGCAAGGATAAATGTCCTTTCAGAGATACCCGATGAATGGAAGGAATGCCTGATTAGATGGAACCGTTTGAATAAAAAGAAAAAACCTGTGATTGACGGCATGGCAGTGCCTGACAGAAATGAGGAGTATCTTTTATACCAGACCCTTATCGGTGCATGGCCTGTCGAACCGATGAATGAATCCGAATACGAAGTCTTTAAAAATCGCATTAAGGACTATATGCTAAAGGCAATAAGGGAAGCCAAGGTCAACACAAGCTGGATAAATCCAAACACGATTTATGAAGATGCCATGATGCTTTTTATTGAAAGGATAATAACCCCGATTCATGACAATCAGTTCCTGAATGAATTTCTGGCATTTCAGAAGAAGATTTCACATTATGGCATGTTCAATTCCCTCTTACAGACGCTCCTTAAGATAACATCTCCGGGCGTACCGGACTTCTATCAGGGAACAGAGATATGGAACTTCAGCCTTGTTGATCCTGACAACCGCAGGCCTGTTGATTACAAAATAAGAATGGAAATGCTTGAGGAACTAAAAGAGTATGAGTCTGACATCGGGCCTCTTAAGCTTATAAATGGGCTGACAGTCAACAAGGATAAAGGTAAGATAAAAATGTATCTGATATACAAGTCCCTCAACTTTCGGAAGAACAACAGGGAGCTTTTTGAGAAAGGAGAATATATACCGCTCGAGGTGTATGGAGACAGGGCTGACAATGTCTGTGCCTTTGTGCGCAGGGCAGGCAGCAGAAGGGCTATTATGGTTGTACCGAGATTCCTGACAGGGATGATTTCTCCAACAGGGATATTCCTGTTTGATGTCGAATGGAATGATTCGTTTATAGTGATTCCATTCGCGGAAACAGGAGCAAGATACAGAAATATATTTACGGATGAAATTGTGACGGCCAAAAATTATAAAGACGCTACTGCATTAAAACTATCAGAGGTGTTTTCGAATTCGCCTGTAGTTTTGCTCGAAATGGTTTATACTTAAGTATATGGACAGCATTGTTGAAAGAAAAGAGGTAAGGGAAAAGTTGGAAGATATAAAAGAGGCTGACATTCTTGTCGGCATTCCGAGCTACAATAATGCCCGGACAATTGGCCATGTGGTGAAGGCAGTGCAGGCAGGGTTTGCCAAGTACTTCCCGGATAAAAAATGTGTTCTTGTAAATTCGGATGGGGGTTCTACTGACGGCACGATGGATGTTGTCCAGAGTGCAGCCATCGAAGATTTACAATCGATCCTCCTTTATCACAGGGTAAGGCCTGCTTTTAAAATAACAACCCCATATCACGGCATTCCCGGGAAGGGAAGCGCATTCAGGACTATATTCGAGATTGCGTCAGCGATTAATGCGAAGGCATGTGCGGTTGTGGATTCCGATTTGAGGAGTATTACGCCCGAGTGGATAGAGCTTCTAATTAAACCTGTGATTGAAGGCAATCTCGACTATGTTGCGCCCCTTTATCACAGGCATAAATACGACGGTACGATAACCAACAGCATAGTGTATCCTTTGACGAGGGCATTGTACGGCAAAAGAATAAGACAGCCTATTGGCGGCGATTTTGGTTTCTCGGGCAAGCTTGCAAGATTTTATCTGAGCAAGGATGTATGGGAGACGGATGTTGCAAAATACGGAATAGATGTATGGATGACAACCACTGCAATTGCCAATAACTTCAAAGTCTGCCAGTCATTCCTTGGTGCAAAGATTCACGACCCTAAAGACCCGGGCGCAGATTTGAGCGCAATGCTTTATCAGGTGGTCGGAGCGACCTTTGACCTTATGGAGACATATTCGGATGTCTGGGAAGATATAAAAAACAGGGAGACGATAATCATTGTCTTTGCAATAGTATTCGGCGGAATCGTTCTCGCCCTTGCCATAGCCTTTTTGGTCTCGGCGGCAGGGATATTGCAAAGGAGTATCTTGAGAAGAAGATGAAGGGTGAAGAAAAAGACGAGATTGAACACATAATAAGAATAGGTTATGGAAGTATCTGAATTCTTCTTGAAGCTTCTGGCTATTTTGCTTTCTGCAAAGCTCTTTGCAGAGGTCTTTGCATTTTTACGCCTTCCATCGGTATTGGGCGAGGTTATTGCGGGCATTATCATCGGGCCGAGCCTCTTAGGCATAATAGTCCCCGATGCAACATTTTATCTCCTTGCAGAGATAGGAATCCTTCTGCTTCTATTCGAGGTCGGGCTCGAAACCGATGTAGGACAGCTTGTTAAAGTAGGCATACAGTCATCGCTCGTCGCCGCAACAGGAGTAATGCTTCCTGCCTTTGCCGGTTTCTGGATAAGCAGTTATGTTTTTAATCTACCATTTGTCACCTCACTTTTTATCGGAGGAACACTCGTGGCGACCAGCATCGGGATAACGGTGAGGGTTCTCGTTGACCTGAGAAAACACCAGACAAAGACAGCGAAGATCGTCCTCGGCGCTGCGGTTTTGGATGACGTGGTTGGAGTCGTTATTTTAGCCGTGTTGTACGATTTTGCGGTTAAGGGGGAGATCAATGTAATCAATACCGCAAAGGTGTTGGGATTTATTACGGTTTTCCTGTTAATTGCTCCGGTGATTATAAAGCTCTTTGTCCCGCTCATATCAAAGCTTTCATCGGGCAGCAGGACAAAGGGCATGATACCAACCATCATTGTTTCTCTAATTCTGGGATTGGCGGTTATCTCCCATGGAGTTGGCGCTCCCGAGATACTCGGTTCTTTTGCAGCAGGCATTGCCCTTGCAAGGAGGTTTTTCCTTCCGCTCGGCGCAACTATAGACCATTACAGCCACGACCTTGCCGAAAAGATAGAGGTTAATATGAAGCCTATCATAGACCTCTTTGTTCCGGTATTTTTCGTGATTGTCGGGGCATCGATCAATCTCAAGGTTATAGATTTTACATCCGTGACTTTCTGGCAGACAGCAGGATTCCTTACCATCGGAGCAATCATTGCAAAGATGTTAAGCGGTGTATGGGTTAAAGGAGGATTAAGGACAAAGCTCTCGACAGGCATCGCGATGGTTCCGAGGGGAGAGGTTGGTCTGATATTTGCGGAGGTCGGGAAAAAGGGCGGAATATTCGATGATACTATTTATGCCGTTATTGTTTTTGTGGTTGCACTTACAACTCTGTTTGCACCGCTTTTATTGAGGTTTGTAATGAGAGGTGAAGAATGATACTTATCTCAGTACAAATTCATGCCCGCACTTTTTGCAGCGGACAGTATCTCCCTTTTTCTTTCCCTTGAAATGCTGGGCTTTTTTGCATCTCGGGCATTTCCTGTAAAAGCTGAAGATCGATAATAAAATCGGGCAGTAGTAAAGCATATTTTATGCTACCATAAAAAATATGGGATTGGAATTTTTAAAATCATTGGTCTTAATCTTCGGCGTCTCGGCCGTAGTGGTATTTGCACTTGGAAGGCTGAGGATCCCATCTGTTGTCGGTTTTCTTGTCGCCGGAGTAATCCTGGGGCCTCACGGATTTCAGTTCATCAAAGATGTCCACGATGTCGAACTCCTTGCAGAGATCGGCGTTATACTGCTCATGTTCACCATCGGACTCGAGTTCTCCCTGAAAAATCTCATGACCCTCCGCTCCCAGGTTCTGGGAGGAGGGCTTCTTCAGGTGGCATTGACTACAGGGTCGATCGCCCTTTTGAGTTTTTTCTTTTTCAAGCAGGGACTGAATGTGGCTGTATTCGACGGGTTCCTGGTGGCTCTGAGCAGTACGGCAATAGTCGTCAAGCTGCTGATGGACAGGGCTGAAATCAATGCGCCCCATGGACGGTCTTCGGTCGGGATACTCATATTTCAGGACCTGTGCGTAGTGCCTTTCATGCTCCTTATTCCTGTGCTCGCCGGCAACGGCGGAGGAATGGAAAAGATTGCATTTACGATGCTCAAGGCATTTATGGTCGTAGGCATAGTCCTTTTTGCCGCAAGGTGGGCTGTCCCGCATATCCTGCACGAAGTTGTAAAGACCAGAAGCCGCGAACTCTTTGTCATCACTATAATATTGCTCTGCATAGGCACCGCCTTCCTCACCTCTAAACTCGGGCTTTCCCTTGCCCTCGGAGCATTTCTTGCCGGAATTGTGATATCCGAGTCAGAATACGCATCGCAGGCAATATCGGATATACTGCCCTTTAAAGAGAGCTTTACAGGATTGTTTTTTATATCCGTCGGCATGTTGATGAACATCGAATTTTTAGGCGGCAATTTAGCTTCGGTGATTGCCGTAGTCTTTGCCATTCTGATTCTGAAATCCGTTATCGGGATGGTATCAGCTTATATTGCCGGACAGCCGCTGAGGGTTTCTATGCAGACAGGATTTTATATTTCACAGATCGGTGAGTTTTCCTTTGTACTTGCAGTCGCGGGAAAGGCTGCCGGCCTTTTGACGGAATATGCCTATCAGTTGTTTCTTTCGTCTTCTGTAATGACAATGCTTTTTACGCCTTTTATTGCAGGCGTCTCGCCGTATGTGTCTGCATGGCTTGTTTCAAGACCGATGTTGAAGCGGCTGGAGCAGATGAAGAGGGGTAAAGAAAAGGAGTCGTATCCTGCGAAAAAATCAGGGCATGTGATAATAATCGGCTTTGGCATCAATGGCAGCAACCTTGCAAGGGTATTGAAAGAATCGGGTATATCCTATGTTGTCCTTGAGATGAATGCGAATACGGTTAAAAGGATGAAGAAAAAGGGAGAGCCGATTTATTACGGCGATGGCACGAGTACAGAAATACTCCATAAGATGGGCATTCATAGGGCAAGCGTGCTTGTGATAGCCATATCCGATGCTGCGGCTACCCGCAGAATTGTCCAGATTGCGAGACATGAGAATCCAACGCTTCATATTATCGTGAGAACCCGATATGTCGCAGAGGTTGATGACCTCATCAAGCTCGGTGCAAATGAAGTAATTCCAGAAGAATTTGAGACATCAATCGAGATATTCTCGAGGGTTTTGCATCATTATCATATGCCGAGGAATGTGATAGCAGAACATATAGACAATATCAGAAAAAATAGTTACAGTGCCTTGAGGATAGTAGAATTACCCAAAAAACACCTCGCAGAAAGATATGAATTCCTCAAAGATATAGAGACAGAGACATATCTCATAAAGAAAGGCTCACATATGAGCGGACATTCCATAAAAGAACTGCATTTAAGGGCAGAGACAGGCGTAACAATTATTGCTGTTCAGAGAGGTGACGAAGTCCATCAGAATCCATCACCTGACTTTATATTAAAATCGGACGATGTGCTTTTATTGATAGGAAAGAGGAAGAATATTAACAATGCCGTTGAATATCTTGAATCAGAGAGATTTTTAGTGGCGAGGTATCACAGGTAAGGGAGTTCTGATGCTTCTCTGGATTGCTTTTATAGTATGTACATCAGTGATTGTCTATTCCGGCATAAAACTATCAAAGTACGGTGATATTATTGCCGAAAAGACAGGCCTTGGAAGGACATGGATAGGCGTTGTTCTTATAGCATCCGTGACATCACTCCCGGAGCTCGTCACAGGAATAAGCTCTGTCACCTATGCAAATGTTCCTGATATTGCTGTTGGCGATGTGCTCGGAAGTTGTGTGTTCAATATGCTTATCATTTCTTTTCTTGATGCCATGCATCGCCCAACACCAATATCCTCGAGGGCACATCATGGACATGTGCTTTCTGCCGGGTTCGGAATACTGCTTCTGGGCATAGCTGCCATAGGTCTGTTTTTCGGGAACCGAATCCTTCCACTCGGCTGGATAGGGCCTTATACTTTGTTTTTTGTGGTTATATATTTTATTGCCATGAGATTGGTCTATTTTTACGAAAAAAGGCAGATCTCTGCATTTGTAAAAGAAATAGCGATTGAATTGAAATACGAAAAAGTCCAGACCAAAACAGCCGTTGTTAATTACATTATCAATGCACTATTTGTTATAACTGCTGCTATCTTCCTGCCGAAGATCGGCGAAGGCATTGCAGAGGCAACAGGGTTAGGACAGACATTTGTGGGGAATATTTTTATAGCTGTCTCCACCTCTCTTCCGGAAGTAGTAGTCTCTATGGCTGCTGTAAAAATAGGTGCAATAGACCTTGCAATCGGCAATCTTTTCGGGAGCAATATTTTTAATATTTTTATTCTTGCCCTTGATGATATCTTTTTCATCAACGGCCCTCTTCTTTCCTTTGCGAGCCAAAATCATATAATTTCTGCCCTGTCCGCCATTGCCATGACAACCATCGCGATTATCGGTTTAACCTACCGCACAGAGAAAAAGCCGCTGTTTTTGGCATGGGATTCCATAGGGATATTGCTGATGTATGTGATAAATCTGATGTTGTTGTATATGATGAGATAACGGGCAAATATCCGGCTGCAACTGATTTAAAGGTTATTGAAGGACTATAGCAGCTTGGCTGGAAGCTGCACAATTTTTTCTAAAAATACTTTAATAATTATAGCAATTCCTAAACTCGTCAAAGGAATAAATAAAAATGCTGACACAGAAGAAGGTAATAGGACTGCTGAAAAAAGAACTTCCAAAGTTAGCATCCGAATATGGCGTAAGAAAAATTGCCATTTTCGGGTCGTATGCAAAAGGAGAGCAGAGAAAAAAAGAGTGACATTGACATACTCATTGACATAAAAAAACCTTTGGGCCTTGATTTTGTCGAACTTGTTGACAGGCTTGAGAAAATATTGGGTGCAGAGGTTGATGTGGCTACATTTGATTGCTTCAAACGGAGTTTTCATAACCCGAGATACAAGCATATTGCTGAAGATATAAAAAAGAGCATGATCTATGTCTAAAAAAGAAGGGATAAGGATTTTCTCGGCGATATTAAAGAAGCGATGGATTTGATTGCTTCTTATTCAAAGGGCCTTACCTATAAGAAGTTCCTCGCGGACAGAAAGACACAGGACGCCGTTGTCCGCAACTTTGAAGTGATAGGAGAAGCAGCAAAGAATATTTCATCTGCTTTAAAAGCAAAGCATCCCGAGATACCGTGGAAGAGCATAGCTGGATTGAGGGATAAGCTCATCCATTTCTATTTTGGCATTGATTATAAGATAGTCTGGAATATAAGCAAGAAAGAACTTCCAAAACTTTCACGGCAAATCAAAAAGATCATCGAAGCGGAGGTATAGTGGTGCCCATGCTTTATGTTTCAATTAAACTGCATTGGCTTTAAGAACTTGAAATCACAATTTGTGATTTCAAGTTCTTAAAGGGTAATCATGCCAAAAATAAACGAGGCCACGGATACGGATTTACCCCGTTAGAAAGCTCTTTCTAACGGGGTTGAAAGGCTGCTGCAGATTGGCTGGCCGAAGGCTCGCATAGAGAAGCGGGGGATATGCTGCTTTATCAGCAGGAGTAAGGAGAATAAATGATACAGGAAGACATTATTCAAACGATTCTCAAAGACAGTAATTACCATCTCTCTCTATTCTCTGAGGATGAGATTGTTGCCCTTCGCAAGAAAATTGCCATCAAGGAATCAAAGGGCAGGAAAACACCATTTGTTGCCTGTATTATTCGCGATAAAGATATTCAGTTAAAACCCGAGGAAGTCGTTCGTCAGCTTTTTGCCGCAAGACTTATTCAGCAATACGGTTACCCTAAAAAACGACTTACCTTTGAATATCCGGTCACATTCGGAAGGGAAAAGAAAAGCGCTGATATTGTTGTCTTTGATAAAGACCGACCTGATACGCCATATATCATTGTCGAGCTTAAGAAGCCAAAACTTAAGGATGGAAAAGACAATTGCGTTCATACTGCAATGCGACCGGCGCTCCTATGAGCGTCTGGACAAATGGCGAGAAGATTTCTTATTACCACCGCAAAGACCCTAACTACTTTGAAGACATCACGGATATTCCTAAGGCAAGCCAAAGCCTTAAAGACATTCTCAGCGAACGGTTTACATTGAAAGACCTTATCATCAAAGATAAAATTGCCAATGAGCGCAAATCACTAAAAGACATTATTCTTGAGATGGAAGACGAAGTGCTTGCCAACGCAGGCGTGGATGTCTTTGAAGAGGTCTTTAAGCTCATATTTACCAAGCTCTATGACGAGTTTCTGAGCGGGAAAGATAAAGATGTCATCAACTATTTCACGAAGCAGGTTACAAAGACCTCAGTGGCAGAATCTGTTGCGCCATATGGCAATGAGCCCGGCTATCTTGGCGGCTCTGATTATGAAGCCCTGAAAGCCACCGTAAGCGGCATTTCAGATGAAGGCTTCAGGGTGATGGAATTCAGAAACTCAGGCCAAACTGATACAGAGCTGAAGCAAAAAATTCAAGGTCTATTCGATCTGGCAAAGAATCAGTGGCCGGGTGTTTTTGCAGATGGGGCTGTTTTTGAGCTTTCGGACAGCCACTTGTCCGTCTGCGTTTCAAGCTTGCAGGATGTGAAGCTGTTCAATTCTAATCTGCTGGTAGTGGACGAAGCCTTTGAATATCTGGTGAACAAATCAGCTAAGGGCGAAAAAGGACAATACTTCACGCCCCGTCATGTCATTGATATGTGCGTGAAGATGCTCAACCCCAAACGCGGCGAATACATGATCGATACTGCTTCAGGCAGTTGCGGTTTCCCTGTACATACCATTTTTCAGATAACCGGACACCTGTTTACCAATGCAGAAATCTCAGAGCAGGACAAAGAGCATGTTTTAAAGGTCTTCGGGATAGACTTTGATGAAAAGACCGTGCGCGTAGCCCGTACCCTGAACCTCATTGCCGGTGATGGGGAGACCAATGTATTGCATCTGAATGCGCTTGATTATGAACGGTGGAGCGACAAAACGGAAAAAGACAAAAAGTGGATAAACACCTACGGCAAGGGTTTTGAGAGGCTGGAAAAGCTCCGGGCCGAAAAGGGCGAAAATAAATATTTCAACTTTGATATCCTTATGGCAAATCCGCCTTTTGCAGGAGACATTAAAGAAAGCCGCATCCTGCATCAGTTTGAACTTGGGTTTAAAGCCAACAATAAAGCGCAATCCAAAGTCGGAAAAACGGGCATCTTATCGTAGACCATGACCTGCATAACCACAATGGGGAATTACCTGACGGCATAGCCGAGGCATTCATTGAGTTTGCCAAGAGCGAAAAATTGTCGTTTTGGTGTGAGGTGTAGGCGTGCAACATTCTGTTATTTCCTACAACGATTTAGACAAACTCGTTTTCAGGCTTGACGCAGAATACTATCAACCAGCTTATATTGAGCTTGAAAAGGATATAGCCAGCTATGAGACATGTTCTATTCGTGAGGCAAGAGGTTCCATAGATTGTAGCGCATTTTATCCTTCAATAATTCAATACTACAATGATAAAGGACTGGGTATCCCCTTTCTGCGGGTTAATGAAATTCAAAATGGTCTATTGCATATAACCAAAGATACTGTTTTTTTACCGGAAGAAATTTTAAATGAAAACCCATCAACCATTGCCCAATGTTATCCCGGGGACATAATAATCGCAAAGGGTGGGAATTCATTAGCGAAAGTAGCACTTCTATCCGAAGAACATCCAGAATACGCAATTTGTAGAGATGTGGTTGTTTTGCGAACAAAGAAACTATATAAACTGAATAAGCATTATGTTTGGATTTTTCTTCACTCTGATATCGGTCAAAAGTTATTGCTAAGAACAGCAAGTCAAACAGGCCAACCACACTTAACCGTTGAGGCGATATATCAACTTGCCATACCAATATTTTCAGAACCATTTCAGAGAGAATTTGAAAATCTCTATGAAAGCTCTTGGAGTCTAAAACAAACGGCATTAGTCAAATATAACCAAGCGCAAACTTTCTTTTTAGCTGAACTCGGTCTTTCAAACTGGCAACCCAAACATCGGCTGACTTTCATAAAAAACTATTCCGACACTGACAAAGCAGGGCGCATTGACGCGGAATACTACCAACCCAAATATGATGAAATTATCAATGCCATAAAGAGCTATCCAGGCGGATGGGATACGCTGGGGAATCTGGTATCAATAAAAAAATGCGTAGAGGTGGGAAGCGAAGCCTACATAGATGAAGGTAATATTCCATTTGTCAGGGTAAGCAACCTCTCGCCTTTTGAAATTACAGAAGAAAAATATATCTCTTCTGTACTGTATGAGGAATTATCGCAGCATCAGCCGAAACAGGGAGAAATCCTGTTCAGCAAAGACGCTACCCCCGGTATTGCTTATCATTTAAAAGAAAAGCCAAAGAAAATGATTCCATCGGGCGGTATATTGCGCCTAAAATTAAAAACCGATCTCTTCAATGAAGATTATTTGACGCTTGTGCTCAACTCTCTGATTGTGAAAGAACAAATCAACAGAGATGTCGGCGGCTCGGTTATCCTTCACTGGAGACCTGAACAGGTAAGGGAAACTCTGATTCCTATTTTACCTGAAGATAAACAGTCATTAATCAAGCAAAAAATCACCGAGTCTTTCAATCTGCGCAAACAGTCGAAGCATTTGCTTGAATGCGCAAAGCGGGCGGTGGAAATGGCTATAGAGCAAAATGAGGACGCGGCCGTTAAATAGCTGCAAGAGCAGACAAGAAGGGTAGAGCATGTTGCAGTGCCAGATATTTAACAAATGCGTGCGGCTCTTGCGGCAAGAGGCGGAAAGGCGCATTGAAAAGATTATTGCAGA
>NZ_DAIOFX010000055.1:0-11978 GCF_036745535.1 Dissulfurispira sp. | reverse complement strand
GTAAATCTGGGACAGTCCCCTCTTGAAAAAACTGCGGATGGGAAAGGAGGTGAAGACGATGAAAAAGGCAATAAGCTTAGGATTGGCAGTTTTTTTTGTGGCCACCCTTGTTACAGGTGCAATGGCATTCGGCCCAGAATATGGAATGGGTAAGGGCTATGGCATGATGGCCAGCAATCTTACGCCTGAACAGGCGCAGAAGTTTGCCCAGTTCCAGAAAGATATACTGCCCCTTCGCCAGAAGATGCTTCAGTTAAAAACCGAACTCATGGCGCTAAGGACACAGACAACCCCTGACTGGAATGCAATAGCAGCAAAGCAGAAGGAGATGGTCGATGTCAGGACAGAGATCCAGAAAAAGGCAACAGAAACTGGTATTACAGGTTTTGGCCCTGGCTCTTGCAAAGGCGGCAAAGGCAAAGGAATGATGGGAATGGGCAGAATGGGAATGTAAGAAGGAGTAACAACAAAAATATCTGCAAGGAGAGGCCTGACTTTCGCAAAATTAATTAGTCGTTGGTGCCAAATGAGTAGTAAAACAGAATATAATGATCTTTACAGTGCAAAGGTAAGGGGCAGTCGTTACTTTGCCCCTTGGAGAACCCAGAAATTTTGCTTCAAGTCAACCTCACCTTGCAGATATTATGATTTTATGAGAGTAGTTTTGAAAATAAAAATATTTGCCGTTTGTTTCCTGCTTTCTATAGTTTCGTTTTCCCATGCCGAGACGGAAATTACAGAGGGATACGATGAGAACACTGAAATAACAATCAGAGGGACAGTAATAGAAATAATGCACGGCATGAGGGGGCCTGTTATCCTGAAACTGAAAACAGGAACCAAGACATATAATGTGGTTACAGCCCCCAGGTGGTATTTGTCGAGAAACGCCATAACCTTTAGCATAGGCACTGCGCTGGAGGTTACAGGCTCCAGGTACTTTGGAAGAGACGGTAACCTGTATGTTATTGCCAGACAGATAAGGGATACTGAAACCGGAAGCGTAACAGTTTTGAGGGATTCGTATTGCAAGCCGTTATGGAGGGGAGGACACAGAATGCATGACAGACGTCTGCTGTGATATAATAGCGTAAGGCGTTGAGCGTTACGACGTTAAAAATTTAAACACAATAAACACTGTAACGCTATAACGGAGGGTGCTTGGCAAGACAGATAGCGGTCAGTTTCGAAAATGAAGTAATCAAGATCGTATATGCATCTTTAAGGCGTGGCAATCTAATCATTAAAAAAACCCTTGTTCTGAGGGATGAAGAATTCGATGAGTTTCTAAAAAAGGAAAAGGCCCGCCATTTCACCATAGTCTGCGATTTCAAATCATTTTATCAGGACATATTGCTTCTGCCACCTGTAAAAGGGAGGTTTTTTAAGAATATTGTCGAGGCCGAGATAAGAAGGAAAGCTCCTGAGTTCAAGGATTGCTCATTCTTTTATGTTATCCTCGGAGAGAGGATACACGAAGGGAGAAAAATGCATGAAACATTTGTCTTTGCCGTAAATAATCATGACCTTTCCCGGATAATCGACAGGTTTGATAAATACGGCAAAAAGATTTCAGCTATATACCCTGCTGCCTTTACGATTGCGCAATTAGTGAGCTTCTCCTATGGCATTACCGATGAGCCGATATTGTGCGTGGCAGAATCAGAGTCCAGCAAGATACTGCTTTTAATGAAGGATGGGAAGCTCTATTTTATGAGAGCTGCACAGTCATTTGAGAGCGGCTTGCATGACATAGATGTCCAGAGCATCAACATGACAGTAAACTACTGCAGGCAGACACTGAGATTAACGCCATCACAGGCGATTCTCATAGGCACTGCTTGCAGTAAATATGAAACGACAATGAACTTGCTGCTGCCTGTCTTATGTATGAAACCTCCTTCCAATATCATTGCACCAAGAGAGACGATCACAGATTTTATCATCCCCATGTCAGCCATGTTGAATATCAAGGGGATGGAAGACGGCAATCTCCTTCCCGAAAGTTATAGGAGTATTTGCAGACAGAAGACGATTCTCGCATATTACACAGCACTATTTCTGATTCTCTCGGTCATAGGCATGGTTTATCTGAAAATGAAACTGTCAGAGACGGCTGATATGAAGAGAAAGATCACGTCATTACGGGCAGAGATGAGGGGGATGGAGCCCATCCGCATTGGTTATGAGAACAAGAAAAAAGAGCTTGATAAGGTTATGCCTTTAATAAATTTTATGAATGCGATGAATTCTTCTCCGGACATCCAGAAGGCATTGGTTGCCCTGTCTTCGATAAAAGAACTCCATGGGAAGGGCGTAAACATAGGCTCTATCGATATCAACCCCGAGGGGAACATGGTGCGCATAAAATTAAAGGGCAGTGTTGCGGCAGCAAACTTCACTGCCATGCAGCAGGCTTACCAGAATCTCGTTAAGGCAATAAAAAAGGCAGAAGGGATGGAGATAGTATCCGATAAGATAGATATTAAGGATAAGGGTTTTCAAATAGAATTAAAATATAGATAGTTCAAATCATTTGAACGGTTTGAACTTCTTGAACAATTTTTATAGAATAAAGTGGAGGCAGATTGAGGAGATCCCTTTCCTACTACATAATCTCGGGGATGTTGTTCTTGATGGTCCTGGCAGGAGTTATTATCTCAAAGCGATACAGTGATTCCCTTTCCAATACGCAGAAAAAATTACAGACGGCCAGGATGAATCTTGTTAGTATGAAGGATGCACAGGTTGATATGGAAAAAACAATAGCGGATTTGAA
The DNA here is from genome assembly GCF_036745535.1 of Dissulfurispira sp. Taxonomy (NCBI): domain Bacteria; kingdom Pseudomonadati; phylum Nitrospirota; class Thermodesulfovibrionia; order Thermodesulfovibrionales; family Dissulfurispiraceae; genus Dissulfurispira; species Dissulfurispira sp. The sequence goes on along the minus strand of NZ_DAIOFX010000055.1, from coordinate 9,199 downwards.
GGCGATTGTCCCTTCGGATTTTGCATCGAGGACGCCTGAGGAGCATATTTTTATAGGTCTTGATGAACTGAAATTCAGGATGAAGAATGCCGAAATCGTGGTGACCAACATGGAGTATAAGGACGACGAGGTGAGCCTGCCTGTGACCATAAAGTCTTCAATAAGCAGGAAGGCAGCAGGAAAAGATTATGCCTCGTTTATAAATGACATAGGGTATCTCCAATCAATGGGTTTTCCGTTCTTCTACATCGGCGGCATATCCATGGTGCAGTCTCAGGACAGGGCATCTGTTTCGTATGAGATAAAAGGGGCATTAAAGACATTGAAGACAGCAGAAGGCAGGCAATAAAACATGGACAGGATCGATAATAAACAGATAATTGTGCTGGTATCGCCGGTTGTTGCAACTTTTTTCTGCATAATAGCCCTGTCACATATTAAATTCAAGCCTTCTCTCTCTCCGGCGGAACAGGGACTTGCAGACTTCTCCTACCAGAAGGCCCAGATAATCCGGCGCCAGCCGCTTGCGGTTCCTGCCATTGACAGCCCTATTCGTGTGGAAGCGGTTTCTCCAAAGGTTGCTTATCCGCAGGTACCCCTTGAGAAGGTGGCGCCTATAGAGCCCGAGGTAGAAATGAAGGTCTCTTTTATCCTCATCGATGGCGGAAGGAAGATGGCAATAATAAACGGCGTGGTTGTAAAGGAGGGAGATGTATTCAATCAGAATAGAGTTGCAAAAATAGAAAAAAACAGGGTATTAATAAAAGATAAGAAGGGGGAAAGGTGGATAAGGATAGAATAGATGGTTTAAACGGTTCAAACAGTTCAAACTGTTCAAACGGTTTAAATTATAGATTGTGGATTGTGTTATGTGCTCTGTTTATCATCTCCTGTTCTTCCACAGACATAAAAAGGGAAATCCGCATTCCAGAAGAGGTCAGGGAGATAAAACCCGAAAGACCTGCCCCGTCTGAGCCCAAGATACCGGAATTTATCCCTGTGACAGAAGATATCTCGCCTGTGAAAACGAGGATAGTGGACATAGTTGCAAGGAATACGCCGCTGAGGGATGCCCTGCATGTGATTGCAGAGGCAACGGGATTGAATCTTGTCATGGAAAAAGGAGTTGCAGCAGAAACGCCTGTAACACTCACTCTGAAAAATGTGAGTGCCGAAGATGCATTGAATACCATTTTCACATCCGTGGATTATTTTTATGTCGTCAAAGACAATATGCTTCTTGTAAAGGCAGTGGATACAAGGATATTCGAGCTTGGACATCCTGCCATTGTTCAGACATATAGTGTCGATGTGGGCGGCGACATACTGGGAGGAGCTACAGGCTCGTTAACAGGAGGAGGAACGACAGCAGGCGGGACCACAACAATAAAGGGGAATATAACGCAGACCTCAAAAAGCGACTCTACTGCCTTCAATTTCTGGGATGCCATAGAAAAATCCATTTCGAGCATACTCGGGACAACTGCAGCCGCAGCCCCGGGCCAGCCCGCTGCAATACAGCAGAGTTTTACCATTAACAGGCTGACAGGGACAATATTTGTAACAGCCTCAAAGAGGAACATAGAGAGGGTTGAACAATTCCTTAACACCATTAAAAAAGTAATCAGCAGGCAGGTTCTGGTTGAGGCAAAGATCATAGAAGTGCAATTATCGGAAGGTCTGAAATACGGAGTTGACTGGGCTTTTGTGAACCAGACATTGGGCGATGGGCAGATTAATATTACAACTCCGGGTTTCTCGAACGTGTTCCCTTCAGCAAGCCCTTACATAAGCATGGGAATTACGCGTGGAGCGAGTTTCAGCACACTTTTAAAGGCGCTGCAATCGCAGGGAGAGGTGAGGACACTGTCCAATCCGAGGGTGAATATAATGAACGGACAGACAGCCCTTTTGAGCGTCGGCAGGAATGTCAGCTTTATTTCAAAGGTCGAAGCAACGACAACCACTGTTGCAGGTGCAATGCCAACCACAACATTCACTGTGCAGACAAGCAATATACTTTCCGGTATTATTATCGGCATAGTCCCTTATATAAACGAAAACGGCGAGATATCGCTGACCATAACACCGATAATATCGGACCTGATCCAGCTCCAGGAAAAGACCGTGGGCACAGGAACCAGCCAGACACAGATTTCCCTGCCTACTGTTGACCTGAGGGAGCTCAGCACTACAGTGAAGGTGAGGGATGGCCAGATGATTATAATCGGAGGCTTGATTTCAAAGAAAGAAAATCTTCAGGACAATAAGGTTCCTGGATTGGGCGATGTGCCTGTGCTTGGAGGCCTCTTCAAAAGCCGGGACAAGGCAGAATCGAGATCGGAACTGGTTGTGGTTTTACAGCCGGTACTGGTATCTCGATAAACTATAAAGAACAGTTCAACATTGTTCAAGCTGTTCAAATAGTTCAATATTGAACGGCTTAAACGATTTAAACAATTTGAACTATTTTTTTTTGAGGATTATGGCAACAATAAGGATCGGCGATTTATTGAGGGCACGGGGGTTCATCAATGACAGGCAGCTTCATGTTGCCTTGATGCAGCAAAAAGTAACAGGAGACCTTCTCGGCGACACCCTTGTAAAACTGGGTTTCGTATCCTCGAAGGAGCTGGGACAGATACTATCGGAGCAGTCAGGAATAGAATTTATAGACCTCGGCGAGCATGTTATTTCTGAAGACGCCCTGAAGGTAATTCCAAAGGACATTGCAGAAAAGACGGGGTTTATACCAATAGATGCTGAAAACGGCAGGCTGAGCATAGGCATCACAAACCCGAGCAATATACTTGCTGTGGATACAGTCACGAGGATGACGAAGAGCCAGCCTAAGGTGTATATGGTCGATGCCGACAGTTTCCGGGATGCCGTTGAGAAGGCATACTTTTTTTTAGAAAATCCGATCCAGCACCAGATTGATGGCATTGTGAACGAAATAAAGGCAACCGAGACCGCATCGGGCGCTGCTGTAACAAGCCTCGCAAACCTGATAATCATGGACGGGATCAGGAGGAATGCCACAGACATCCACATCAATCCCACAGCGGATATTGTCAATGTGTTCTACAGGATAGACGGCGTGCTTCAGCACGGACACGGCATTCCAAGGGTTGCGCACAGCGGCATTGCATCGAGGATCAAGATATTGTCGCAGCTCGATATAGCGGAACAGAGGCTGCCGCAGGACGGCTCATTCACCTTCACATTCTTAAATAAAGGCTACGATATCCGCGTATCGACAGTCCCCACCATATACGGAGAAAATATCGTGATGAGGGTGCTTGCGGGCACAGGCCCGCTTTTGAGGATAGAGCAATTGGGATTCGATGAGGAGAATACGAAGAAAATAAAGACCCTTTTCCACAAGCCATACGGCATAATCCTGATTACAGGCCCTACAGGGAGCGGTAAAACCACAACACTTTATGCGGCCTTAAGGGAGATAGACCTCCTCGAAAGGAATGTCCTTACTGTAGAAGACCCTGTGGAATACAAGCTCAGCCTGATTAAGCAGACGCAGGTGAACGAAAAGGTCGGCTATGACTTTGCCCTTGCAGGCAGGAGCTTCATGAGGCAGGACCCCGATGTAATGCTCCTTGGCGAAATAAGGGATGAAGAGACCGCAAAGATTGCAATAAGGGCATCCATAACAGGACATCTTGTCCTCTCAACACTGCACACCAATGACGCAGTAACCGCAATCCCGAGGCTTATAGACCTGAATGTGGACAGGTTCCTGATGTCCTCATCCCTCCTCGCCATAATGGCGCAGAGGCTTGTAAGAAGAATATGCCATTACTGCAAAGCTGAGTACAGCCTGGATGATTATGAGATTTCGGCATTTAAGGAATACGGCGTATCTTTAACCACCGCATTCAAAGGGAAAGGCTGTCCTAAATGCAATGGCACAGGGTATTCCGGAAGGACTGTCATCGGCGAGATATTGATAATCGATGATGAATTGAGGGATCTGATATATTCTGCTGCGCCTGTAACTGCATTAAAGGCTGCGGCAGTCAGGAAAGGGATGAGGCCGCTCAAGGACGATGCTGTCAGAAAGGCTGCCGCAGGGATTACAACGCTGGACGAAGTATTGAGAGTGGCAGGATGAACTATTACTCCTATAAGGCTATAGATACCGATGGTGCAATGGTAAAGGGCGTTACAGAGGGGGAGGACATAGGCTCTGTTTATGGAGATCTATCGTCAAAGGGACTCTATATATTGAGCGTAAAAAAGGCAAACGCCGCCATTGTGCATCTTAAAAAGGCATTCATGGCACGTAAGATAAAACGGAGGGATGTTATAGAATTTGCGAACAACCTCTCTGTCATGCTCAGGGCCGGCGTGCCACTCCTTGCAGCACTGGGGGACATAACCGCCACAACAGAAAATAAATATCTTAAAACAACCATAGCAGATATAAAGCGCCAGACAGAGATGGGAATGAGGTTTTCCGATGCCGTTGAATTACATAAAAGCGTTTTCCCGGATGTCTTTGTAAGACTGATAAAGGTTGGAGAGGAAACAGGCCACCTCGAAAGGAGTCTGGCCGATGTTGCAAGCCACCTCCAGAGAATGGAAGATCTTGCCGCTGCGATCAAAAGGGCGCTTATCTATCCTGCCTTTGCGATCGTTACGACCATGGGCGCCTTGATCTTCTGGCTTGCATATGTCCTTCCGAAGATAATGACCACATTAAAGGAGATGGGCGTGAAGCTTCCCCTCATAACAAGGATATTGCTGCATATGAGTGATTTTACAAAGGCATACTGGTATCTCATACCCCTTCTGCCTGTGGCTTTCTTCTTTGTTGTACAGGGTTTAAAACAGAAGGAGATCACAAGGTATTATGTGGATGCAATAAAGATAAAACTGCCGATAGTGAAGCTGGTGGTTTACAACAAGCTCCTTGCCCTTTTCTCGGAGCAGTTGAGGATATTGATAGTGGCAGGACTCACCATCGACAGGTCATTCGATATAATCGCGGATGTCATGGGAAGCGAGGTCTTTAAAAGGGCTATCATTTCATCGAAGGACAGTATATCGTCAGGGAGCAGGATATCCGATGCACTCAGGGAACATCCTGTGTTTCCTCCATTGGTAGTAAGGATGGTGGATATCGGGGAGACGAGCGGTAATCTGGACGAACAGTTTGCCTTCCTTTCGGACCATTACCTTAAGAAGCTCGATGACATATCCGAGAAGATGGGAAAGATGATAGAGCCTATTGTTATTGCAGTTGTAGGCATCCTGTTTGCGATAATTATCGTGGGTCTTATGTTCCCGCTTTACGACCTTATTACGCAGTTCGGAAGGGCGAGGTAATGGATTATCTTGATTTTTTCGATTTAAAAGAAGACCCCTTCAGGCTGACTCCGGACCCATATTACTTTTATCCCTCCGAAAGCCATAACGAGGCATTGTCGTCGTTCAATTACATTGTAGAGCAGAAAGAGGGTTTTTTCATGTGCGTAGGGGATCCAGGCACTGGCAAGACCACCCTGCTGAATACCTTCCTGAACACAGAAAAATGGAAGGACAGGGCAGGCATTGCATTAGTGCTCACGCCCCGGTTGTCTCCAGAGGAGTTTCTGCTTACGGTACTGGAAGACCTGAATGTAAAGGTCAAGAACACGAACAAAAACGAGATTATCAAGGCATTCAGGGATTTCCTCATCGAGAACTCAATGATCGGAAGGAGGGTTATTATTATCGTTGACGAGGCCCAGAACCTGCCTGACGAGACCCTTGAGGAATTGAGGCTCTTATCCAATCTCGAAACAGAAAAGGAAAAACTCCTCCAGATAGTCCTGATAGGACAGCCTGAATTAAGAGGCAGGCTGCTTTCGGACAGTTTCAAACAATTAAACCAGAGGATAACGGTAAGGGCCACTTTGAGACCATTAACAATGAATGAGACATCGGACTATATCAATTACAGACTGGTAAAGGCAGGGAAGGGGACTGTCATATTTGAGGAAAAGACAAAGAAGCTCATACATAAATTATCGAAAGGGATTCCGAGATTGATTAATCTTGTATCCTCCCGGGCAATGATGGCAGCATACCTCGATATGAGCAGATATGTAAGGAAGAGGCATGTTATGTATGCCGTAAAGCATGTCTCTGACAGCTTCATAAAAACAACAAGACGTATCGTCACATTTCCACGTATCATTGTCTATTCCCTGATGGTCTGCCTGATTGTTGCTGCACTAATTGTAATGAATAGAGTGAAAGAACAGGATCAAAGGGGACAGTCCCTCTCAGAAAAAGGGACTGTCCCCTTAATTGCCTCCGAGTCCGCAGCGCCGTTCATAGAACATAAAAAATTACCGAAGACTGCTGTGGTCGCTGTAGATGCTGCCAATGTGAGGGCAAAACCCTCACTGGATTCTGAAAGGATTAAAAGTGTTTCTAAGGAGACCGCCCTTGAGATAATAGACGAGTTTACAGAAACTACCGGCATGAAGTGGTATAAAGTAAAGATGCACGATGGCAAAGAGGGCTGGATAGCGGACAAGACAGTGAGAATAGTAAATGAGTAAATGAGCAAGTGGGTAAATGAGTGAATGGGTAAAAAACCTCATATACCCATATACCCATATACTCATTCACTCATTTACTGTAGTTGCAGCAGCCTGTCATTTACCAGTTTTCTTGTCCCGGGATCGATATTACTCATCGACAATATCTCTCTATAAATCCTGACAGCATCGGAGCTTCTTCCCTGCTTTTCTGCAATGCGTGCAATGCCTAAATGACCTTGAATGTTGCCCATTTCAGAGAGTTTAGAGAAATAACCATAGGCCCTGTCATTGTCGCCGCGCTTTTCGTATAAAAGCCCGAGGTTTAAGAGGGCGTAGCTGTTTGAAGGCTCTATGGATAGCGCCTTTGAGAGGTATGCCTCCCCCTCTGCAGGATTATTGAGGCGTATATACGCAATCCCGATGTTAATCAAAGAAGGGACATAGTCCTTTTTTATGGCGAGGACATTTTTTGCATATTTAATGGACTCTTCAAATGAGCCGAGATGGATCAGCACGCTGGAGATATTGTTCATTATGATGTAGTTGCCTGGATCGAGCTCTATCGCCTTCTTATAATTCAAAAGAGCCTGATGATAATCTTTTTTAGACTCATAAGTCCTTGCTGTATACAGGTACACATCTTCTTGGGAGTCCTGCGGTTTTGGTTGTGGCTCCTGGGCTATAGCCGGCTTTTTTTCTGCATCTTTCTGAAAATTTTCAGCTTTTGGTTCGGCTTTTGGCTCAGGCCTCTGTTTTTCCGTTATTTTCTTTTCCTCTGTTTTAGGCTCAGGCGTTTTCTTTTGTTCGGGTTTTTGTTTGGGGAGCTCTTTTGCCGGCCTGGGTTTGGCAGCCGTTGGCTTTGTTTCAGATGGCTCGGGTTTTGTTGCTGGCGCTTGAGGTTTTGGAGATTCTACTTCTGGCAGAGCAGGTCTGGTTTCAATTTGTGCGGGTGGTGTTGTTTTTGCTATCTGTTTTTTTGCAGACGGCTTTATATATAACTCCATCAAATAAACAGTGCCGACCCCGGCTACTATTGCAAGGAGTACAAGAACGGAAAGTATCAGGATCCTTTTCTTTGTTGCCTCTTTTTCAGCAGAGCTTGATACAACCTGTTTTAAGTCAGGAGGTGCGTCGGTCTTGCGTCCTTCTCCCACAGAGGCGGATTTGTATTTGACCTTTGACAACAGATCTGCAAGAAGACTCACTGTGCCTCCATTGTTTTATCTCTCACGATGAAATAGAGTTCCGAGTTTGGTTTATTCTGGCTGCTGACTGCTGACTGCTGACCGCTGCCCTCGGCCTTTAGCCTTGAGCCTTCAGCCTTGAGGCTATTGAATATCTTCCATGAATACTTTACCCTCTTTGGTGTGCTCGTTGCATTATAACAGCCCACAGCTTCCCAAGTATATCCATACCTGTCGATGCACTGTTTTAGCACCTTTGCCCCAATCATTGTGTTGTAACACGGCTCTGAAATGAGTTTGCCTGAGTCCAGCCCGAGGGTTTTGATCCAGAAGGAATTTATCTGCATAAGCCCGATGTCTATAGAGCCATTTTGGTTCTTATTCATAGCCTTTGGATTGAGACCTGACTCGATATGGGCAATGCTCTTAAGAAGGGAGGGATTTATGCCGTATGCTTTCCCTGCATCTTCAAAACAGAAGGCGTCTGCATCAGTTAATAGTGAACAGTGAATAGTGAATAGCAAGAAGATAGACACCCATGACCTCTGACCCATGACCCATGACCCAATCATAGGTTAAGTATAACTATAAAACTGTTGACAAATCAAGAAAATGATGTTAACATTCAAGCAAAGATCGAAAGGATTTTCAGGGGTGAAGCTATGACCACGCTGTTAGAAAAAAAGATATTTACATACGAGGACATAAACTTGCTGCCAGAGGGGAATTATGAAATAATAGACGGTGAGAGGCGGGATATGACACCAACAGGATTTAGACATGGAAAGTTTGAAGGACTGTTTTATGAGATTTTAAGAAAAAATTTTAAAGATAAGGGGTATGTTTCAGTAGGGGAAGTTGGTGTTGTGATAAATAAATCACCATTCAGACTCAGGGCAGCAGATGTTGTATATATAAGCAAGGAGACATCCCCTGTAGAGCCAGAGGGCATGCTTGAGGTTGCCCCTGATCTGATAATAGAAATCCTTTCCGATTATAATACGGTAACTGAAACAAACGATAAGGTCAAAGATTATCTCTCGATAGGCGTAGGAAGAATTGTGCTTGTCGACCCGTTCACAGAAACCGTCACTGCCTTTCAGCATGGCAAGAAAGAGGCTGGTTATTACAGCTTTGACGATGAATTCGAATTGATAGATGGCGTTTTTGTAAGATTGAAGGAATTAGTTTAAACAGCAATTTAAAGTTTTAGCGCTGATTCACGATTTAAAAGTTAAAAGATGGAAGCGTTAAGTCATAATCTGCCTATATGGGCGCCATGGTGGTTATGGCAATGCTTAGTGGCGCAACCGGGCTCCGTATTGGAGTCAAAAATAAAAAAACTTGGAGGTCAAAATGGTAGAAAGAACAGCAGTAAAGCAGGTAGAAGTGAAATCAAAGAACTCACCACTCACCACTCATCACTTATCACTTATCACTCGCAAAGAAGGTTTTACTCTT
>NZ_DAIOFX010000054.1:5705-12559 GCF_036745535.1 Dissulfurispira sp. | reverse complement strand
AAGCGCAGCGCTGTTGCCATGAGATACTAATTTTTTTATCATATTTACCTCCTACCGTATATACATTGTATAACCATATTCATACTTTGTCAAGCGACTGTAAAAGTTGTAAAATTACTGAGTCTATTTTATTCAGGTATAATATAATTTATGGAGAACAATATGAGCCTTGATTATCTATTCAAACCTAAATCCATTGCCCTTATCGGCGCTGCGCACAGCGAAGAAAAGCTGGGTGGTGTTATTCTTAGGAACCTGCTTAAATTCAGGGGCAGGGTTTATCCTGTAAATCCGAATTATACAGAACTCATGGGTTTAAAGACGTATTCTTCTGTCCAGGATATTCCCGAGTCTGTCGATCTGACAATAATCATGAGGCCTGCATCAGAGGTTCCTGAAATACTCAAGGGCCTCCAGGATAAAACCATATGCGTAATCATTGCCAGTTCAGGCTTTGCAGAGATAGGTCAGAATGAGCTTCAAGATGAGGTAAAAAAGATAGGAAAAGAAATTGGCGCGAGGATATTAGGGCCGAACTGCATGGGGTTATACAATCCATATCAAAGGCTCGATACATTTTTTCTTCCTTATGAGAGGTTGAAGAGGCCAAAAAAAGGCAATGTTGCTGTTGTATCTCAGAGCGGTGCGATTTTAAGCTGTCTTCTCGGCGCTGTTAGAGAGGCAAATACAGGCATATCAAAGGCTATAGGTTACGGCAATGCCATAGATATAGATGAGTCGGATTTATACGAATATCTTGCTGAAGATAAAGATACGGATGTAGTGATTTCCTACGTGGAATCTCTGGGAGACGGAAGAAAATTCATAGAAAAGGCAAAAAGATTATCAGAAAAGAAGCCCCTTATCATACTCAAGGCAGGGAAGGGACTGAGCGGGCAGGCAGCAGCCTTTTCCCATACAGGAAGGCTTGCAGGTAAATACGAGGTTTTTCATTCGATCCTCAAACAATTTGGGATAAAGGAGACGATGGATTTTGATGAACTGATCGACGCGACAAAGGCTCTTTCGTATCAGAGACCATCAAAAGGTAATCGTGTCTGCATCATTACAAACGGCGGGGGCTCAGGTGTGCTTGCCGCCGACGAGTGCATGAGACAGGGGCTTGAGGTTGCAAAATTACCTGATGATAAGGCAGAAAAACTCAGACGTGTGTTTCCATATTTTTACGGCATCAATAATCCCATTGACCTGACTGCACAGGTGAGGGATGAAGACTATATTACAGCACTAAACGAACTCAGGGATGATTATGACGGCTTTGTAATCATTGCCCTGCCCAATGTTATGGGTATAACAGAGGAGCTTGCAGATATGATTAATCGTGCTAAGGGGGATATAAACAAACCCATAGTGTTTCATATCCCTGCCAATGGCGTTGCAAGAAGGCTTGTCTCCCTTCTTGAGAAAATGAAGATGCCTGTTTATCCTTCACCGGAAAGGGCAGTGAAGGGATTAAAAGCAATTTTGAAATAATAAAAAAATCTCCCTCTCAGACCACAAAACGGATATGACCTGAGAGGGAGATTTTTTGCAGAGGATTTCTACTTTTTCTTTGCTGTCTTTTTTGCGGTTGTCTTTTTCGCAGTTGCCTTCTTGGCAGTGCCGCATGGGCCCTTTGACTTACATGCCATCAGATAATCACCTCCTCTATCAATTTATATTTTAAAATATATCACTTTTTTGAACGTATTTGAAGTGTCCATAAACTTTTTTATGTGGAAGACAAAGTATTTCCGCTACCCTATCTTCCACTTTTGCTGTCGTAATTTATAAATAATTTAGCCTGAGTTGGTCTATAATTAAATATACCCATTGTGAAGGTGATTTTGTGGGTGCAAAAAGAGACATGCCGGAAACAGTCGCATATCATCCTTTCGAAAGATTGAAAGAACTGATGACAGCAAAAGGTTTTGTCCCGTCCGGGAGACCTGTGCATAAGGAACAGGATATCTCTGACGAGGAAATATTTGTCAGGGCCATGAAGGATGTTAAGGAAGTTAAAGAATTCAGGAATATCCCGATCCGCAGGAAAAAGCCTGTTTTGCCACGTGCTGAGAAGCAGGAATTCAAGGTCTTGCGCATGCTTGCCGAGATCGCAAACGGTAAGAAACCAATTACGCTGTCAGATACGCAGGAATATGTGGAATGGATTAACCAGAATTATAGCGCAGAGATGGTCAGGAAACTTCACGAAGGCAGATTTTCCGTTCAGGACTTTCTCGATTTGCATGGCTTTACAGTTGAAGATGCTGAAGTGGAGGTTGAGAATTTTATCAAAGGCTCATTAAAGAAGGGCTTCAGATGTGTAAAGATTATCCACGGCAGAGGACTCCGCTCTCCAAAAGGCCCTGTGCTGAAGGATGCCATAGCCCAATGGCTCGCAGGCCGCTATAGAAAGCATGTTATAGCTTTTGTGACTGCAAGGCAGTGCGATGGGGGGTTAGGGGCGATATATGTGCTTGTGAAGAAGGGGAAAACTTAATACTTCAGTTTTTTTCTCAGTGTTAAGCGGTTAATGCCAAGGATACGCGCAGCCTCGGATTGATTTTCGTTTGTATAGGAAAGAATATAATCAAAAATGGACTTGTCCACTTCATTATGGATTTTTTCATAAAGATTTTTATCCTTTCTCTCTAATGCCTCTTTAATAGAAGGTATTAAGACAGGGGCAAGATTTTCTGAAAAGCCGGTCTTTTCTGCCACGGAAGGATAGCGTCCCAGTTCTTTGAGTTCATATGTTGTAAGATAATTTGTTTTGCTCAGGGCAATGGAAGAACGGATAATATTTTCAAGTTCACGTATATTTCCGGGCCAGTCATAGGAAGTCAGTCTTTTTAAAAATGCCCTGGTGAAGCCTTTAAGCGGCCTTGGCGCTGTGTGTCTGTATCTATTGATAAAAAAATGCAGCAGGGGCGGTATGTCCTCATTGCGTTCTCTCAGAGGTGGTATATGTATTTTTGTAACGCTCAATCGATGGTATAGATCCTCTCTGAATTTTCCCTCCTTGACCATGACTGACAGATCCCTGTTTGTGGCAGAGATGACCCGCACATTGACCTGAACCTCTTTTGTGCTTCCCAGGGGATAGAATGTCTGTGTTTGCAAGAACCGCAAAAGTTTGGCCTGCAGCGATAGAGGCAGTTCACCCACCTCGTCAAGAAAAACACACCCTTCATCTGCAATCTTAAGAATTCCCTCCTTTGCGGAAACTGCGCCTGTGAAGGAGCCTTTTTCGAATCCGAACAGTTCTGATTCGAGGAGAGTTTCCGGAACAGCAGCACAATTAACTACCACAAAGGGTTTGCCAAACCGTGAGGAGAGCTGTGCAACGGCCTCGGCAACAAGCTCTTTTCCAGTTCCCGTCTCTCCTGTAACAAGAACAGGGGTATCCACCTGCGCCAATCTGGATATTTTCTTGCATACATCCATAATGATGGAGGAATGTCCCACTATTGCACAGGTCGGTGTGGGTGGAAGGCTTGTAACAGGGATGATATGTTTTATTTCACTGCCAAGGTCTTCCAGTTCCTGAAGTGCCTGAAGGACTGCATTTTTACTCAAAGGGCGATGCATCACATCATAGGCGCCAAATGTTACAGCCTCCATTACAGGCCCTGTTATTTTCTGCCGTGTAATGGCGATTATGAGGGCTGTATCACGAAGCTCTTTTATGGCGCCCGGTCTCATTGTATCGAGGTCAAAAAAATACAAAGGCATCTCTATCGATAGATGTGCTGACAGAGAGCTTAAAACCAGCGGGTAGAATGTCCGATAACTCTTTTTTTTAATGAATTATCCTTTGTAAGCAGAACTATCTTTTTCATATTGCGACTCCTGTATAAATGTTATACAGGGTGATTATAAATTAATCAAACAGGATTATTCCCATGCTTTTAAATGGCTTTTTTTCAAGGTATTAAGTTTGGCATGCTGATTGCTTTATCAAATAAAAATGCATCGGAGGTTAAAAAATGTTGGAAGCAAAGATATACGGACTCTGTCTTGAAAGGCTCAGACACCAGATAAATAATGCAAGGCAGAGGACAAAGGATGGAACCTGTACATATAAGGACATCATTCTGCTTGAGTGCTACAATACCGGGGATATAGATGACATTATAGATATTCTCGAGCTTTATGATATAGAAGAAAGGACATTCGAAGGGGTCATGGAGAAACTAAAAGACCTATCGTATACGGTCTCTGCCCTCTCCCGTGAGGCATTGTTTTTTGATTTTACACAAAGCGGGCATCTGGGTCTTTATCTGTCGCTTAATGACAAATCAATAAAGCCGCAGTCAGCACTCACTTGCCAAGCAGTATAGAGCCTTCAATGAAGAATGTCCCTGCAACTGCTGCTGTCATGAGGGTGGCGAGAGTTGCAGCGATTAGCGCCCTGAAGCCTATATCAGAGAGGTCTTTTGTCCTCTTGGGAATGAGAGCAGCAGTGCCTCCTACGAATATTGCGAGTGAGGCTACGTGGGCAAAACCGCAGAGCGCATAAGCAGCAAGGACTGCCGAGCGGGGATCTTTAAGTGCATTTGAAGAAAGAAGCACTGCAAGGTCCTGATACGCCTTAACTTCTGTAAGCACAGCCCTTTCTCCTATGAGCCTTGCTATCTCAAAGGCGTCAGACGGAGGCACGCCTATTACAAGGGCAAAGGGATAGAAGAGATAGCCTAAAAGTCCCTTCAACGACCAATCAATCTGGATTCCAAAGAGATTGTTAAACTTCACGCCGGCACCTGTAAGAATATAGTCTATAAGGGCTACGATGCCCAGGAATGCCAGAAGGAGGGCTACTATGCCTACAACCATTCTGACGCCTTCATTTGCACCGTTTATGATTGCCTCCATAATGGAGGACTCTTTTTCGTAATGGGGCGCTATGTCTATTCCCAATGTCTCAGGCTTATCTATTTCGGGCATGATAATCTTTGACATTACTATGGCTGCTGTTGCTGAAAGTATGGATGCGGATACGAGATGGCCTGCTATTGTTGGAAACTGACCATGAAGCAGGAAGACATAAAGGGCAAGGACATTTGATGCCGTTGTGGACATGCCTGCTGCAAGGATAGTGCATAATTCCGAACGCGTCATGGTGTTCAGGTATGGAAGCACCGTCATATTCGCTTCTACACCAACAAAGATATTGCTGGATACGCTCAATGACTCTGCGCCGCTTATCCTCATTAGCTTTGTGAAGACCTTTGAGAATGCCTTTATAAGTTTTGGCATCACGCCGATATAGTAGAGGGCTGCCATTATGCTCGCAAAGAATATGATTGTAGGCAATGCCTGAAATGCGAGGAAGAAACCCAATGACTCTTCCCCAGCCTCGCCCCTTGTTCCGGGAGGAAGGGCAAGCCTGCCGAAGAGAAACCTTGTGCCTGCGGATGCACTGTCGAGGATTTTTACGACAGCATCGTTTACGATAAGAAATATTTTAGAGCCTGCAGGCACTACGAATATAAAGAGAGCGAATATAAGCTGAAGCACCGTTCCCCAAAGGATGACGCGCCAGTTGATGACCTTTCTGTTTGCAGAGATCGCCCATGCAAACGCCATGAGAATAAATATGCCTATAAAGCTTATAATGTTATACATTCCTCAAAACCCTGCTCAAAAATATCCTCGTCCTTTCCATTTTTGGATTTGTGAATATATCTTCGGGAGTCCCTATTTCTATTATATCCCCTTTGTCAAAGACAACCACCCTGTCTGCAACCTCCCTCGCAAAACCCATCTCGTGTGTAGCTATGAGAGTTGTCATTCCCTCTTCTACAAGGTCTTTTATGACCGAAAGCACTTCTCCAACCATCTCCGGATCAAGGGATGATGTCGGTTCGTCAAAGAGCATTGCCTCAGGCTTCATGGCAAGTGCCCTCGCTATTGCTACTCTCTGCTGCTCTCCACCAGAAAGTTCATCGGGATAGGAATTTGCCTTTTTCTCGATGTTTATTCTTCTTAGAAGTGATAAGGCATTTTCCACTGCCTTATCCTTATCCATGCTGAGCACCCTTGTCGGAGCTTCGATAATATTTTCCATGACCGTCATATGAGGGAACAGATTGAATTGCTGAAACACCATTCCCACCCTGAGCCTGATTTTCCTTATAGTTTCCATATCCTCTTTACGTGGTCTTAATCTGTTTATGGAATGCAGTTCAATATCATTTACATCTATCTCGCCCTCTTGAAAATATTCGAGTCCGTTAATGCATCGTAAGAATGTACTCTTGCCGCTTCCAGAAGGGCCGATAAATACAACTACCTCACCTTTTTGAATATCGAGGTTGATTCCTTTGAAGAGATGGTGTTCCCCATAATATTTATGAAGGTTTTTTACCTCTATCATCGTGTTTATCATCGCATGGGTCCTTTCAGCCTTTCTTCCAATTTCCTTGCAAGTAGAGATAATGGATAACTCATAACAAAGTATAAGAAGGCAACAATAAGCCCCAGTTCAAAAAATCTTAATGTGGTTGCAGCAAGAATGATGTATGTCTTTGTGAGCTCAACCATGGCAATTACCGACACAAGGGATGAGTCTTTGAAAAGGGCAATGAAGTCATTTGCAACTCCCGGAAGGGCTACCCTCACTGTCTGCGGCATTATAATTCTTTTTATTGCAAGGGATTGCGTCATGCCGAGGGAAAGGGCAGCCTCCATCTGTCCCTTTGGCACAGCGTTTATCCCTGCCCTGTAAAGCTCTGATTCGTATGCGGCATAATTCATTCCGAGGCCTATGAATGCAGCCAGCAGAGGGCTCAATGATATTCCTATGTTTGGAAGACCGTAATAAAGGATGTAGAGCTGAATAAGAAGCG